>DATKGB010000179.1:0-3355 GCA_035544315.1 Verrucomicrobiia bacterium | reverse complement strand
GAGGGGAGGCCGTACACGATCGACAACAAGCGCTCGAAACTGCGCTCGAGCATCGGCGCGGGCGCCGTCCGAAACGCGGCCACACTGGAAAGCAGCGTGACCCGCCCAAGGTCTTCGATAAAGGCGCGATCGGCCGCGCCGGCGGCCCGGATCGTCAGGTTCATCGCGTCGCGCGCCGCGATCCGGGATCTTGCATCGGTTCTCCGGCTTTGCACTGCGGACAATCGGCGGGATGGTAGGACACGATCGGCAGGTCCAGCAGCGCGGCGAACGGCACGCCGAACTCCGCGACGCCGCGTTGAACGATCGCAGCCACGCCCGCAATGCTGCCACCGTGCGCGCGCACGACCTCGATCACTTCCTTGATCGAGCCGCCGGTGGTCACAACGTCCTCAACGATCAGCACGCGATCCTCGCGATCGATCGAAAAGCCGCGGCGCAATTTGGCGACGCCGCCTTCTTTCTCGACGAAGATCGCCTTGATTTGCAGCGCCCGCGCAACTTCGTACCCGAGCACGATGCCGCCGACGGCGGCGCTGACGACCAGCGTCGGACGAACGGCGGCAAACGAGCGCGCGATTTCGCGCGCGATCGGTTCGAGCAGTGCCGGATCTTCCAGGATGCGAAACTTCTGAACGAAGCGATCGCTATGCCGGCCGCTGCTCAGGCGGAAATGCCCTTCGAGCAGGGCACCGCGTTCTTGCAAAGCCGCGAGCACGTTCACGCAGACGTCCCCTGCGCCGCGCGCATTTCATCCAGAATCGCAACGGTCGCAGCGCGCGGATCGGATGCCTTGGCGATCGGGCGCCCGACCACCAAGTAATCCGAGCCGGCTTGGACCGCTTGCGTTGGCGTGGTGACGCGCTTTTGGTCGCCGGGCGCATCGCCGGCCGGTCGAATCCCCGGCGTCAACGTCAGAAAGTCCGAACCGAAGAACGTCTTGAGATCGCGCGCTTCCAGCGCGCTGCAAACCACGCCGGGGCAGCCGGCGTCGCGCGCCAAGGCCGCCAGCCGAATCGCGTTCTCGCCCAAGCCGCCATGCAATCCCAGCTCGCCCAAGTCGGCAAAGCCGATGCTCGTTAAGATCGTGACCGCAAAGACCATCGGCGCGCCGATGCCCAGTTCGGCCGCCCGTTCGTTGACCGAATCGATGGCCGCGCGCATCATCGCGTCGCCGCCCATCGCATGCACGTTGATGATGTGCGCGCCGGGTCGCACCAAGTGGCGGATCGCCGCGCCGACCGTACGCGGAATGTCGTGGAGCTTGGCATCCACGAAGAACCGCACGTCGCGCGCTTCGCAATACGAAAAGATGCGCTCGCCGTAGCCGTACAAGGACTCCATCCCGATTTTGAAGATCGGATCGAGATCGTAGAGCGTGTCGATCAGCCGTTCGGCTTCTTCGGGCCGCCCGACATCGAGCGCGACGATCAGTTGGGCCACGATGCGGTCACCCCTGGTCTCCTTCGTAGTTGTCCGCGCCGGCGATCCCGACGTTGGCTTTGCCGACGATGTCACGCAGCGACGCCAGTCCCCTTCGGGCAAGATAATCGCGCAAACCCTCGAGAATCCGCTCGGGGACGCGCGGGTCGGTGAAGTTCGCCGTGCCGATCGAAATCGCGCTTGCGCCGGCCAAGAAAAACTCCAGCGCATCGGAGACCGTTTCGATGCCGCCCTGGCCGACGATCGGAATGGTGACCGCGCGCGCGACCTCATAGACCGCCAGCACCGCAATCGGCCGAATCGCCGGCCCCGAAAGGCCCCCGGTGACGTTGCCTAATCGCGGAGTCCATTTCTCGACGTCGATCGCCATGCCGCGCACCGTATTGATCACCGCCAGCGCATCGGCGCCTGCCGCCTGGGCCTCCCGAGCGATCGACGCGATATCGGTGACGTTGGGCGACAGCTTGACGATAATCGTCTTGTCGGTGGTCGCGCGCACCGCTCGCACGACCTTGCCCGTTAAGTTCGGATCGCACGCGAACGTCTCGCCTTCGCTCGCGACGTTCGGGCAAGAAATATTGACCTCAACCCCCGCAATCTCAGGTCGCGCCGCCAATTTCTCGCACACGTACGCATAGTCGTCGACGCTAAAACCGGCGACGCTGCCGATCAGCACGCACGGTCGATCCGCAAACTTGGCGACGTCGTGTTCGAGATACCACTCGATCCCCGGATTCTGCAACCCGATCGCGTTGAGCATCCCACCGGGCGTCTGCACCAGCCGTGGCGTCGAATTCCCCAACCGCGGTTCGCGGGTCACCGACTTGAGCACCACCGCGCCGATCTTCGACAGATCCGCAAACCGCGAAAACTCCTCGCCGCTTCCATAACACCCGCTCCCCATCAACGTCGGGTACGGCAGCACCATTTTCCCAAGCGTCACGGAAAGGTCGACCGGCCTTACCATTTCAGCTCGTGGGCCCAGAAGACTGGGCCTTCTTTGCAGATTCTTGCATTAACGACGCCGTTGGCAGTTGGCGGAAAAGTGGGTGCTTGCGCGCTGTTGGAATCGAGGGGCACGGTGCAGCCCCAGCAGCCGCCGACACCGCACGCGAAGGTTTCTTCGAGCGAGAGTTGCGTGGGAATGTTGCGTTGCTCGGCGACACGAGCGACGGCGCGCAGCATCGGCGTTGGGCCGCAGGCGATCATCGCTTGCGGATAGTCGCCTGCATCGGCGAGCAACTCGGTGACGAAGCCGTGGTGTCCGGCGCTGCCGTCGTCGGTGGCCAAATGCAGTTCGCAGCCTTCGTCGGCGAAGCGCTGCGCTTCGACCAGCCGAGCTGCCGAGCGCGCGCCGTAGTAGAGCCGGACGCGCGCGCCTTGGCGGCGCAGCGCTTGCGCCGAAAGCAAGACCGATGCGATGCCGACGCCGCCCGCGACGATCGCGACGTCGCGCTGCTCGCCGGAATGATCGAAGCCATTGCCCAACGGCCCGAAGCAATCCAAGCGCTCGCCCAGGCGCAACCCAGCGAGTTCTCGCGTGCGCGGCCCGCAGACGAAAAAGAGAATCGAGACGCGATCGCCGTCGACTTCGTAGATGCCCAACGCGGTCGCAGCCGATTGACCGCCCGGCGGTATGGCCATCAGGAACTGCCCGGGCTTGGTCACGCGCGAAAGTTGCGGTGCGTTTAAACCGATAACGATGACATCTTCGGCCA
This sequence comes from Verrucomicrobiia bacterium, assembly GCA_035544315.1. Classification (GTDB taxonomy): domain Bacteria; phylum Vulcanimicrobiota; class Vulcanimicrobiia; order Vulcanimicrobiales; family Vulcanimicrobiaceae; genus JALYSX01. The sequence continues at coordinate 194 of DATKGB010000179.1, read as the reverse complement.
CGTCGCGACGATCGAGCACGGTGGCTTCATGGACGAACGCCGACGTTTTAAGGGTCTCCATCGACGTCGCTTCTTCTCCGAAATTTTATAAAAGTCCGCGAAATAAGACTGAACCTTCTTGCGACAAAAGCCGTTATAGAGTATAGACAAGGAAACAGTAAGAAAGGAGGATCCGGAAAATGGCAGGACTCATG
>DATKGB010000178.1:0-6220 GCA_035544315.1 Verrucomicrobiia bacterium | reverse complement strand
GGGGGAAGGCTGCCAAGGTCGCCAAGGCCGGCAAAGCCAAGAAAGCCGCTCCCAAAAAGACCACCAAGAAAGCCGCGAGCGCCTAAGTCTCGCGGCTCTTGCGCGGTTCTGCGGTGAACTCCGTCGCCGACGACCCCAAAGCGGTCTTCATCGCGACGATGGCGCGCGCGCTCCATCGCGCCGGGATCGCGACCGACGCCCTCGAGGAAACCCTCGACGCGGTCGCGTCGACCATCGGTTTGCAAGTGCAGATTTTTGCTTTGCCGACCAACATCACGATCGCCATCGGCGACGACTACAATCAAAAGACCGTGATGTTGCGCATGCAGCCGTACCGCGTCAACTTGCGCAAGATCTCGGTGCTCAACCTTATCTACGACGATCTGCGCGCGGGACGTATCGATTTTTCCGAGGCCAGCCGATTGTTGTCCGACGTCGACATCTTGTGGCCCGGGCTCTCACCGTGGCTGCAAGTACCATCCTTGGCTTGCATCGGTGCGGGCGTCGCCGTTTTGCTGGGGGCGGGCTTTCGCGAAATCGCCGTGGCTACCCTCATCGGCATCGTCATCGGCGCCATCGGCGCGTTCGGCACCAAACAACCGGTCGTCGAACGCCTGTTTGAAGTGATCGCGGCGTTCGCCGGGACGCTGATCGTCGCAGGGTTTACCAAACTCTTCGGACCGACCAACATCTACATCGCGATCGTCGCCGGCGTCGTCGTGCTTCTGCCCGGGTATTCGCTGACGCTCGCGCTGCACGAACTGGCCAACCACAACTTGGTCGCAGGCGTCTCGCGTTTGGGAAAAGTGCTGTCGACGTTACTGGCCTTAGGCTGCGGTGCGCTGCTGGGCTTTACGGTCGTGGGCCCGTCGCTGCTGCAATCCGGCGACATCCATCCGCATCCCGTCGGCGCGACCATATGGTTCGTCGCCGTCATCCTGTTATCGTTAGGCATCTCGATCGAATTGGACGCGCGCGCGCGCGATTTCGTGTGGGTGTTCGCATCGAGTTTCGTGGCAATCCTCACCTCGCACATCTTTGGCTCGCTGCCAGTCCACCAGGTGGCTGCGTTCGCATCGGCGTTTGTTTGCGGCATCGTCGCCAATCTTGGCGCACGCTTCCTGCGCGTTCCGCAGCCGGTCATGCTCGTTCCGGCATTGCTCGTCTTGGTACCGGGTAGTTTGAGTTACGAAAGCGTTCTTTTCGCATTCCAGCACAACGTCAACACCGCCCTTACGTTTGCCGCTAACGCGGTTACCGCCGCCATCTTGCTCGTCGCCGGCCTGCTGCTTTCGCAGTTGGTCTTCCCATCCTCGCCGCTGCGCGCGCAGACGCGCTCGGTCGGTCGCCGCTAGAAAGAGGTCTTTACATGTCCACCTTTACGATGCCCGTTGCCAACAGCGATCATCCCCTCGTTAGCGACGTCAACGCGCAACACCAAGCCAATTTGAGCGGAACCGAGCGCTTTTGCAAACGCGTCGCCGATATGACCGGGGCGCCGATGGCCTTGATGGCCGCGATCGTCCTGCAGATCGTGTGGATTATCGTCGGTATGCTCACCCATTGGGACCCGTTTCCGTTCATCTTCTTGTTGACATGCTCCAACGTGATCCAATTGATCTTGATCTTCGTGATCGCGGTCGCCGAGCGGCAATCGTCCGAACACGACGAACTGCGCGCCGAAAACGATCACGAGACGATTTCACGCCTGCTCTACCACCAAGAGACCCAAGAGCAGCTTTTGCTCGCGCTTGCCGAGAAGGCGGGCGTCGACGTCGCCGCGCTACGCGCGACGGTCGGTTCGCTGGCGGCCTCCTAGTACGCTGCTTAAGGGTCGACGTTGATGGCCAGGCGCGTCGTGCGATCGGCGCGCGCGAGGGGCAGGATCCCTTCGCGAATGCGATCGCGTAGCGCGCGCCCCTGCATCGTCTTGAGCATCACGCGATAGCGCCACTCGCCGTTGAGGCGAGCGATGGCGTACGGGGCCGGGCCGAATACCTCGATCGTCTCGAACGCGCGCAGGGCGTCGGCGTAGCGTGTGGCCGCGCCTAGAGCCGCGGCTTTGTCGCGACCGATGATCCCAAGGTAGACCAATCGCCGCGCCGGCGGATAACCGATCGCGCGGCGTTCGACCAATTCCTCGCGCGCAAAGCCAACGTAGTCGTGATCGGCAGCAAACCGGATCGCGGGGTGATCGGGCGCATAGGTCTGCACGATCGCTTCGCCCGGACCAGTGCGCCCGCTGCGTCCGCAGACTTGTGCGATCAGCGCGAACGTTCGCTCCGATGCGCGGAAATCGGCGAGATGTAGGCCGACATCGGCGGCAACCACCCCGACCAATGTGACCGTCGGGAAATCCAATCCCTTAGCAACCATCTGCGTGCCGACTAATACGTCCGCGTCCCTTTCAAACTCCGCGAGCAGTCGCGCGTGGTCGCCGACGCGGGTGGTCGTGTCTGAGTCCATTCGCACGACGCGCGCCTGCGGATAGAGCCGCGCGACCTCTTCTACAACGCGTTCCGTACCGACGCCGAACTCCTTGATCGCCGTTTGGCCGCAGGCCGGGCAGTGCGTCGGGATGCTTTGCTGGCGATCGCAATAGTGGCAGCGCATCAAGCCTTCGGAGCGATGGACCGCCAGCGAAACGCTGCAGCGATCGCACTGGGGAACGTTACCGCAAGAGCGACACAGCAAGAAGCCGCCGCTGCCGCGCCGGTTCACGAATAGCACGGTCTTTTCGCCGCGTTGGAGACGATCGGCCAGACCCTGCGTCAGCGGCGCGCTAAAGACCCGTTTGTTGCCGCTTTCGAACTCGGCAGTCATATCGACGATGCGCACGGTCGGCAACGGTGCCTTGGTCGCGCGCGCGCGCAACACGATCGATTCGAGCGAGCCGTCCAGCGTTGCCGCGTAACTTTCCAACGACGGCGTCGCGCTGCCCAAGATCACGACGCCGCCGCTGCGCCGCATCCGCTCGCGAGCGACCGCAACCGCCTGGTAGCGCGGCGAGGTATCTTGCTTGTACGACGTTTCGTGCGCTTCGTCCACCACGATCAGTCGAACGTCGGGCAGCGGCGCAAAGACCGCGCTGCGCGCGCCCACGACGACGTCGACGTCGCCGCGCATGCAGGCCTGCCAGGCGTCAAAGCGCTCGCGTTCGGAGAGGGCCGAATGGAGCACCGCAACGCGCTGGCCGAAGGCCGCTTCGAACCGCCGAGCGGTCTGCGGCGTCAGCGAAATCTCCGGTACCAGCACGATCGCGCGGCCGCCAGCGCGCACCACGCGCACGATCGCCTCGATGTAGACGTACGTCTTGCCGCTGCCCGTAATGCCGTGCAGCAGCACTTCGCGATGCGCGCGCGCGTCCAGCCAGTGAGCGACGCGGTCGAGCGCTGCCGCCTGCTCGTCCGTCGGCGTGAAGACCTGGCGAGCGGGAAATGTTCGCGAGGCGCGAGCGGGCTCGATCCGGCGCTGTTCGATCGCGCCGGCTTTGAGGGCGCGCGCTATCACGGCTTGGGAAAATCCCGCCAAGAGTGCATCCGCGCGCGGAACCCCCGGATTTTCGCGGACGAAGTCGGCTAACGCCGCGGCTTTCGCGCCTTTGATCGCGGCGCTTCCTGGATGCAGGACGTCGACCACGAACGCATGGGTCTTGGGCGCGACCAAACGACGTATGCGGCGCAGATCGCCGCTGCGCACGAGCGTCTGCATATGGCGCAACAGGGCCGTTCGATCGCCGGCCCGCCGCGCGTCGGGATGGCGCAGCAGCGTCTGGAGGTTGAATCCGTCGGGGAAGTCTTCCCACACTAAGCGCACCAGGCGCTCGGGCACCGAAGGATAGCGCGCGACGTTGGGGCGTTCCACCGTGCGCTCGAACGAGTCGACCATGCGCGGCACCGCACCGGCCAGAACGACTGCCGAGAGCGCTTCGCCCAGCGTGCAGATGTAGCGATCGGCCACGAAACGTGCGAGATACAGCCCAATCTCGTCAAAGGCGCGCGGAACGTCGCAGCGTTCCAACACCGGCTTGATCTTCGGATCGTCGGTCGCATCGCGCACCGGCGAAACGATGTAGGCGACGACTTCGCGCGAGCCCAGCGGCACGCGCACGACATCGCCGACTTGTAAATCGAGGGTTCCCGCGGCGTAGGTAAACGGCACGTCGAAGCGCGACGAGCGAATCGCCGCCAACGCTTCGCAGACGCGGATCATCGGGATTCGAAGGTTTGCGGCGGACGCGTTAGGTGGCCGAGCACGTCGAGCACCATGCGATCCGGCGCCTCGATGCCGTATTCGACGTCACCGATGGCATTGGGAAGCACGAAGCGCAGCCGACCGTCGCGCTTCTTCTTGTCGGCTTGCATGGCTGCAAGTACCGCCGCGGGTCGCAGCGGCATCACCAGGGGCAAGCGCAGCAATGCCAGTAAGGTCAGCATACGTAGATGATCGCTGCGAGCAAAGCGGCGCAGGCGCAGCGCGAGCAGTCCGGCGGCGCGCAATCCGAGCGAGACCGCCGCACCGTGGGAGATGCGATAGTTGCTGGCTCGCTCGATGCCGTGCGCGAACGTGTGCCCCAGATTGAGCGTTTCGCGCGCTCCGAGTTCGGTCCGATCGTCGGCAACGATCATCGTTTTGACCTTGGTCGAGCCCGCGATAACCGCCGGCCACGGCCACTGCGAGAATGGGTGTGCCGCCAGCTCTTCGAGCGCGTCGAACAGATCGTTGCCCTCGATAACGGCGTGCTTGACGGTTTCAGCTAAGCCTTCGCGCAAGTGACGAAACGGCAGCGTGTCGATCGCATCGGCCGGCGCGAACACCGCGACCGGATCGCTGAACACGCCGGCTAAATTCTTACCGCCGGCCAGATCGACGCCGGTCTTGCCGCCGACCGCGGCATCGACCATCGCCACCAGCGAGGTGGCCACGTGCGCGTAGGGCACACCGCGCATGTAGGTTGCCGCAGCAAAACCGAAGAGATCGCTGGCGACGCCCCCGCCGACGCCCAGCACCAACGTTTGGCGGTCGGTTCCGGCGGACAGCAGACGTTCGAGAACGAGTTCGAGCGTGGAGAGACGTTTGCGCCGTTCGCCCAGTTGGATCGGCACGACGCCGAGCAGACCCGGCAGGCCGCGCGTGACCCGTCGCGCGATCGCAACGACGGCCGGATTGGCATCGCACAGCACGACCAAACGCCGAACGTCACGATCGGTCAAGAGCGAGCGCACGAACACGCGCACGTCGGGCGCAACGACGATCGGATAGGCCAGATCGTCGTTAACGCTTACAGCTGAATTTTCTTCTTGTGCATCCACGCGACGATATGGTCCAGAATCTGCGGAGTGGTCATGTCGTCGGCTTCGACGACCAGGTCGGCGTGCGCGTAGTTCGGCATGCGCGCGGCATAGAGTTCTTTGATCTTGTGCAGCGATGGATTGGGTCCTAACAACGGACGCACATGCGGGCTGCGTCGTAAGCGCCCGAGGACTTGTTCGGGCGAGACCTTGATGAAGACGCGAAACGTACGCTTCTTGAGCAGCTTGAGCGTCTCGTCGTAGGTGACCGCACCGCCGCCCACCGCAACGATTCCGGGCGCTTGTTCGTCGACCAGCCGCGCCAGCTCGTCGTGCTCGTAATGCCGGAACGCCGCTTCGCCCTGTGCGTAGAAAATATCGGAGATCGGCCCGTGCTGCTCGACAATCGTTTCGTCAAGATCGTAGAACGCGCATTTCAAGCGGCGCGCCAGTTTTTTGCCGAGGGTTGATTTTCCGGCGGCCATAAACCCGACCAACGCGAGATGTCGCTTCATACGCCTTCTTTCTGGAACAGCGCGTCGGCGGCAGCCGTCGCGCGATGCAGGTTGTCGAGGGTCTCTTCCATCGAGTCGCCGCCGTATTTTTCCAAGATCGGTCCCACGAGCGCCAAGCGAACCATCGCCTCGCCGACGATGGCTGCCGCCGGAACCACGCAGACGTCGGAACGGACAATCGTCGCGGGAGCGTCGGTGCGCGCGTGCAAGTCGACCGACGGCAGCGCTTTCATCAAGGTCGGGATCGCTTTGACCGAAATGCGCAGGACGATCGGTTGGCCATTGGACATGCCGCCTTCGATGCCGCCGGCGCGATTGCTGCCGCGCACGATGTCGCCGCCTTGCAATGCGAACACGTCGTGCGCTGCCGAACCCGGTTTGTCGGCGACGTCTGCACCCAAACCGACCTCGACG
>DATKGB010000177.1:0-8188 GCA_035544315.1 Verrucomicrobiia bacterium | reverse complement strand
CGGCCCACCATTGCGAGAAGGCGATCATCCCGCACATGACCACAAAGAAGACGATCAGGCCGTAGCCCCAGGCGCGGCGCTTTTGGGGAGACATTTCGGCAAAGCGGCTCACGGCCGACGGGTTCGCGGTCGCCACCGTGCGTGCATCCCGACAAAGGTCGGGCCTCTTCGCCAAGCCTTGACCGAACCTAAAGGACTCTCACAGCCAGGTCGGATAGACTGGCCTCATGAGATCCATCCTCGCCGCGGCTATTGCCGGGGCGCTTGTTGCGTTGAGCGGCGTTGCCGCCGATGCAGCCACCGTCAAGATGCCGACCACGCCGGTAACGATATCGGCCTACGCCACCGCGTTGCGGCATATCAATCCGCAGATGCAGTTTGGGCAGAGCCGCGACTTAGCCAAGCACTTGCTCAATACGTCGTCGCGTTGGCGCATCGATCCAACGATGCTCGTCGCGCTAGTCACGGTCGAGTCGCGCTGGCACACCGATGCACGATCGAGCGTCGGTGCGATCGGGCTCGGCCAGTTGATGCCCGGCACCGCGTCGGCACTGCACGTCAATCCCAACATTCCCGCGCAAAATCTCTCGGGAGCGGCGCGCTATCTCAGCGGGCTGCTGGCACGATACGGTTCTAAGGCCAATCGATACGAGTTGACGTTCGCAGCGTACAACGCCGGCCCGCACGCCGTAACGGAATACGGCGGCATCCCGCCCTACAGCGAAACCCAAAACTACGTCGTACGCGTGTTGAATACGTGGCACACGCTGATCAAATCGATTCGCTTCCCGCGCGCGCGTACGATAGCGCGCGTGCAACCCGCCGAAATAGGATACTGGACGGGCAATTAGCCCGACCGCGATCTAGGCCTCGTTCGCCAAAATCTCGGCGACGATGACCGCCAGGTCGCGTTTTCGATCGACTTTCATCGGTATCGCACCGGCGGCCCGCGCGGCCTCCACGTCGCTGGCTTTATCGCCGACGACGATGCAGCGTTCCACGGAAACGCCCAACGCCCGCGCCGCGTCAAGGATCAACTTAGGTTTAGGTTTGCGACATTCGCAGCCGTCATCGGGTCCGTGCGGGCACACGAACCATCCGTCAAACGGCCCCAACACCTCTTCGACGCGCCGGTTCACGGCTTGCACTTGCGCGAACGTAATGTAGCCGCGGCCGATGCCGCTTTGGTTACTGACGACGCCGATCGGAATTCTCGCCGCGCGCAACCGATCGAGCGCGGCGCGAACGCCGGGTAAGGGTACGACGCGCGAGGGATCGCCGTTGTACGGGACGTCCTCGATCAGCGTCTCATCGCGATCGAAAAGGACCGCCTCGATCTTGGCCGCCGCCATCATTCTGCCGCTACGTAGACTTCCGCCCCTCGCTCGATAAACTCGCGCGATTTTTCTTCCATACCGCGCTGCGCAAACTCGCGGACTTCCTGGGTGATCTTCATCGAGCAGAAATGCGGGCCGCACATCGAGCAGAAATGCGCGACCTTGGCGCCTGCGGCAGGTAGCGTTTCGTCGTGAAACTCGCGAGCGGTTTCGGGATCGAGCGACAGATTGAACTGATCTTCCCACCGGAACTCAAAACGCGCTTTGGAAAGCACGTCGTCCCAATGACGCGCGCGATTGTGACCCTTGGCAACATCGGCGGCGTGTGCGGCGATCTTGTAGGCGATAACGCCGTCCTTGACATCTTTTTTGTTGGGCAAGCCCAAATGTTCTTTGGGTGTGACGTAACAGAGCATCGCCGTACCGTACCAGCCGATCATCGCCGCGCCGATCGCCGAGGTGATGTGGTCGTAGCCCGGCGCGATATCTGTGACCAGCGGACCCAGCGTGTAGAACGGCGCTTCGTGGCAGATTTCTAACTGCTTGTCCATGTTCTCTTTGATCAAATGCATCGGCACGTGGCCCCGGCCTTCGATCATGACCTGCACGTCATGCTTCCAGGCGATCGCCGTCAACTCGCCCAGGGTTTCCAGTTCGCCGAACTGCGCTTCGTCGTTGGCGTCGGCCAAGCAACCAGGGCGTAAGCCGTCACCGAGTGAGTACGCGACGTCGTAGGTCTTCATGATCTCGCAGATCTCTTCGAAATGCGTATACAAGAAATTCTCTTGGTGATGCGATAGGCACCACTTTGCCAGAATCGAGCCTCCGCGCGAGACGATGCCGGTAACGCGCTTGGCGGTCAGCGGTATGTAGCGCAATAGCACGCCGGCGTGGATCGTGAAGTAGTCGACGCCTTGTTCGGCCTGTTCGATCAACGTGTCGCGGTACAGTTCCCAGGTCAGTTCTTCGGCTTTGCCGTCGACTTTTTCGAGCGCCTGATAGATCGGCACGGTGCCGATCGGTACCGGCGAATTGCGCAAAATCCACTCACGCGTTTCGTGAATATTCTTTCCGGTCGATAGATCCATCACCGTATCGGCGCCCCAACGCGTCGCCCAAGTCATCTTCTCGACTTCTTCATCGATCGAGGATGCGACCGCCGAATTGCCGATGTTCGCGTTGATCTTCACGTGGAAGTTGCGGCCGATGATCATCGGCTCGCTCTCGGGATGGTTGACGTTGTTGGGGATGATCGCACGCCCGCGCGCGACTTCGTCGCGCACGAACTCGGGAGCGCAGCCTTCGCGGATCGCCACGAACTGCATCTCGGGCGTGATCGTGCTGCGGCGGGCGTAGTGCATCTGGGATACGTTGGCACCGGGCTTGGCGCGTCGCGGTAGGCGCGCATTGGTAAACCGGATGGCGTCCAACTCGGTCATCGCCTCGCGACCGCGTCGATAGATCGAGGTCGGTTTGTCCAACGCAACCGTATCGTCGCGATCGGCAATCCAACGCTCGCGCAGCGGCGGCAGGCCGGCACGCACATCGACGGCCGCGTCGGTGTCGCCGTGCGGGCCGCTGGTGTCGTAGAGCGCGTGGGTCGTGCCGTCGGTCAGCGCAACCTCCCGCATCGGAACGCGAATCGACGGGTCGTCACCCGAAAGAAAGATTTTTCCCATCCCGTTAAGGTACGAGAGTGTCTAGGTAAACTCCGCCGCTAGGGTCCCACTTAACGGGGTCAAAAGACCGGATAGCCAAGAGGGCGGTATGAAGCGCTCTCCCGCCCTCGACCCTGGGTTGCGCCCTCTTGCCGGAATCTCGCCGCAAAGCGCCCGGTTTAACGCGTTGATTTAAAATGCCCTATCTCGTCCTCGGCGGTGCGCAAATCGCGGTCGGAGCGGCCGCGATTTTTGCGCGCTACGCGTTAACGGGCGCGGGACCGCTGGCCGTCAGCGCGTCGCGGCTGGCCATCGCTGCGGTGTTGCTGCTCGTGTTTGCCGCATTCATGCGATCGCGCCCGCAACACCGGCCGACACGGCGCGAAAACGTCATCCTGGCTGCGGCCGGCGTGGCGCTGGCGCTGCATTTTGCCGGATGGGTCTGGTCGCTGGAGTACACGACCGTTGCGATCTCGACGCTGCTGGTGGCAACGACGCCGATTTGGACCGCCCTCTACGACGCCCTGGTGCGCAAGCGCGGACTGTCGCCGCCGGCCATGGCCGGCTTTGTCGGCGGCGGTGTCGGCGCGATCATGGTGGTCGGTTTCGATGCAGCGTCGCCGCCGATCTCGGGTCATCAGTGGTTGGGCGTCGCGTTGGCATTGCTGGGAAGCTTCGCGATCGGCGCGTACCTGTTGCTGGTGCGCGAGGTGCGCTCGGCGCTGGACACGCGCGCCATCGTGACGCGTACGTATTCTTGGGCGGCGCTGGCGTTGATTTTCGCGTCGGCGATCGCACGACAGCCGCCGCCGGCAATCGGGGCAACTGCGGCCTGGGGCGGCATCTTGGCGATGGCACTGATCTCTCAACTTCTAGGACACACCGCCATCAACGCCTCGCTCCGGTGGTTCACCCCCAGCGCGATCTCGTTTGCGGCGCTGCTCGAACCCGTCTTCGCCGCGGCGCTGGCGCTGGCGCTATTTCACGAAGCCCTTCCGCCGCTGGCACTGATAGGCGGGCTAATCTTGTTGACCTCGATCGCGTTCGTACTCCGAGAAGAGCGACTAGGCGATTGGGCGATATGAGCGAAGCGGATGGTTCCAAGGGCACGATTGGATCGGTCCAGTGGCAAGGAATGGCGGGCGTCCGGGGAACGCAGGGCGCCATGACCGCACCGATCGCGCACGAACCCGACCCGCAAGAGACCCAGGAATGGATCGCCGCCCTTGCGGGCGTCCTCAAGTACGAGGGACCCGAGCGCGCTCGCGAACTGCTCGGCCAACTGGTCGCAGAAGCGCAACGCGGCGGAGCCCAAGTCTCGCTGGGACTCGAAACCAATTACGTCAACACGATCCTCCCGGAGCAGCAACCTGAAATGCCGGGCAGCGACGAGTTGGAATCGCGCCTGCGCCATTACGCGCGCTGGAACGCGATGGCGCTGGTGGTGCGCGCCAACAAGGCTTCGTCCGAACTGGGCGGTCACGTCGCGTCGTACGCTTCCTCGGCGACACTCTACGACGTCGGTTTCAATCACTTCTGGCGCGCGCCGTCCGAAAGTTTCGGCGGCGACATGATCTTCTTCCAAGGTCATTCATCGCCGGGGATCTACGCGCGCGCGTACCTCGAAGGACGCATCACCGAAAAGCAGCTCGACAACTTCCGCCAGGAAGTCGGCGGGCAGGGCTTACCGTCGTACCCGCATCCGTGGTTGATGCCCGACTTTTGGCAGTATCCGACCGTGTCGATGGGCCTGGGCCCGATCATGTCGATCTATCAGGCGCGCTTCATGCGTTATCTCAACGATCGCGGCCTCAAGAAATCCGACGACCGCAAAGTCTGGGTGTTTGTGGGCGACGGCGAAACCGACGAACCCGAATCGTTGGGCGCGATCTCGTTAGCCGCGCGCGAAAGACTCGACAACCTCATTTGGGTCGTCAATTGCAACTTGCAGCGTCTCGACGGCCCCGTGCGCGGCAACGGCAAGATCATCCAAGAACTCGAGCACGTTTTTAAGGGCGCCGGCTGGAACGTCATCAAACTCGTGTGGGGAAGCAACTGGGATCCTCTCCTCGCCAAGGATACGACCGGCAAGCTCGTGCAGCTGATGAACGAATGCGTCGACGGCGATTATCAAACGTTCAAGTCGCGCGACGGCGCATACGTGCGCGAACATTTTTTCGGGCGCTATCCCGAGACGGCGGCACTGGTCGCCGATTGGACCGACGATCAGATTTGGGCGCTGCAGCGCGGCGGCCACGATCCGCGCAAGGTTTACGCGGCCTACAAAGCCGCCAGCGATCATAAGGGACAGCCGACGGTCATCTTGGCCAAAACGATCAAAGGCTACGGCATGGGCGGCGCCGGCGAAGGTCAGAACATCGCGCATCAGGCTAAAAAAATGGAGGTCGAAGCGATGCGGATTTTCCGCGACCGCTTCGCGATCCCGATCGGCGATGCGGAGATCGAGAAAATCCCATTTTATAAGCCGGCCGACGATAGCGACGAGATGCGTTACCTGCGCGAGCGGATGAAGGCGCTGGGCCATCTGCCGCAGCGGCGCCGTAAGTCGGCAAGCCTGCCGGTTCCCGAGTTGTCGGCGTTCGAACCGCAGCTAAAATCCACCGGCGAGCGCACGATCTCCACGACGATGGCGTTCGTGCGCCTGCTCAACACGATCGTGAAAGACGGGCAAATCGGACCGCGCGTCGTGCCGATCGTCGCCGACGAGTCGCGCACCTTCGGTATGGAAGGTATGTTCCGTCAGCTCGGCATCTATTCGTCGGTCGGCCAACTGTACCACCCGCAAGATGCCGAACAGTTGATGTGGTATCGCGAAGACAAGCTCGGTCAGATATTGCAAGAGGGCATCAACGAGGCCGGGGCGTTTTCGTCGTGGATCGCGGCGGGAACGTCGTATTCCAATCACGACTTGCCGATGATCCCGTTTTATATCTACTACTCGATGTTTGGTTTCCAACGCGTCGGCGATTTGGCCTGGGCTGCAGGCGACTGCCGAACGCGTGGTTTCTTGCTGGGTGCGACGTCGGGTCGCACGACGCTCAACGGCGAGGGCTTGCAGCACGAGGACGGGCACAGCCAAGTGCAGGCTTCGTTCATTCCCAACTGCGTGAGCTACGATCCGACCTATTCCTACGAACTCGCGGTGATCGTCCAAGAAGGCTTGCGCCGAATGCTCGCAGAGCAAGAAGATGTCTACTACTACATCACGCTGCTCAACGAGAACTACGTCCATCCGGAATTGCCCAAGGGTGCCGAACGCGGAATCCTCAAAGGTATGTATTTGCTGCACGACGGAGGGCCGGCCGATAAGAAAGCCGCTCGCGTCCAACTGTTCGGTTCGGGCGCGATCCTGCGCGAGGTCGAAGCGGCGGCCCAACTGTTGGCCGACGATTGGAACGTACAAAGCGACGTGTGGAGCGTGACCAGTTTTAACGAACTGCAACGCGACGGCGTGGCCGCGCAACGTTGGAACCTCACCCATCCGGGCGAAAAACAGCGCCGTTCGTTCGTCGAGGAGGCGTTGAGCGGGCGCTCCGGACCCGGCATCGCAGCGACCGACTACGTTCGTACGTATTCCGAGCAGATTCGTCCGTACGTCGGGCGCAACTACGTCACGCTCGGCACCGAAGGATTCGGCCGCAGCGATTTCCGCCGCAAGTTGCGCGAGTTCTTCGAAGTAAATCGTCATTATGTGGCGTTGGCCGCGCTCAAAGCACTGGCCGACGAGGGAACCATTCCGGTCGCGACCGTCGCGCAAGCCGTCACCAAGTATGGCATCGATCCCAACAAGCCCAACCCGATCGCGGTTTGAGGGCGCATCGATGAGCGAAACGATCGAGGTCCGCATCCCCGACATCGGCGATTTCAAAGACGTGCCGGTCGTCGAAGTATTGGTCAAGCCCGGCGCGACCGTCAAGAAAAACGATTCGCTGATCGTGCTGGAAACCGAAAAGGCATCGCTGGAAATACCATCCTCGGCCGACGGCGTCGTCGAAAGCATCGCCGTCAAGCCCGGCGACAAAGTCGCCCAAGGTTCAGTAATCGTCACGCTTCGAGCAGCTGCCGACGCTCCCGCGACGCCGCCCACGGATCATGCCGAGCCAACGGGTCATGCCGAGCCCACGGGTCATGCTGCGCCTGTCGAAGCGCCGCCGCCCACGGGTCATGCTGGGCTCGGGGCGACAGACGCCGATACGCCGAAGTCGAATGGAATCACGCATGCCAGCCCGTCGGTGCGGCGCTTCTCGCGCGAACTCGGCGTCGAGTTGGGCAGTTTGCGCGGCAGTGGGCCCAACGGCCGCATCACGCGCCAAGACGTTCAGCAGTTCGTCAAATCGGCGTTGCAAACCGGCGCGTCGGGCCAAGACGGCGCAACGTTTGCCGGACTCCCGGCGTGGCCGAAGATCGACTTCGCGCAGTTCGGCGAGATCGAGCGCACGCCACTCTCGCGCATCAAGAAACTTTCCGGACCTATCTTGCATCGCAATTGGGTGCAGATTCCGCACATCACAAACTACGACGAAGCCGATATCACCGATCTCGAAGCATTCCGCAACGACGTCAACGCAGAACAGGTTAAATCCGGCGGCGCCAAGCTGACGATGCTTGCGTTCTTGGTCAAAGCTTGTGTCGCGGCGCTCAAGGCGTTCCCCGATTTTAACGCATCGCTCGACGGCGACGCGTTGATCCTCAAGCACTACTACAACATCGGCTTCGCTGCCGACACGCCCAACGGTTTGGTCGTACCGGTGCTCAAAAACGCCGATAAGAAAGGCTTGCTCGAGATCGGGTCGCAGACCGCCGAACTCGGAAAGAAAGCCCGCGATGGCAAGCTCGCAATGGCCGACATGCAGGGCGGCAGCTTTACGATCTCGTCGATCGGCAGCATCGGCGGTACGCAGTTCACGCAAATCGTCAACGCGCCCGAAGTCGCGATCTTGGGCGCGACCCGCGCCGCGATGAAACCGGTCTGGGACGGCAAGCAGTTCGTCCCGCGCCTGATCCAACCGGTCAGCGTCTCCTACGATCACCGCGTCATCGACGGCGCCGCCGCCGCCCGCTTCCTGGTCTATCTCGTCGGCACACTGAAAGACTTCCGCCGCATCTCGCTATAGTCTCGCCCGAGTAGTCAACACTTTCTGTTGACTTAAGCATATGTAGGCGCTCTCCCTC
>DATKGB010000176.1:0-6170 GCA_035544315.1 Verrucomicrobiia bacterium | reverse complement strand
GGGGGCGAGTTTGGACATTACACGACTTAGCGAAGTTGCCGGACGTTATGCGCGATAGTGTGGCGGCCTAGATTCTTACATCATGGTGTGAACGCGCACTATCCACATGACCTCTATTCTGTCCGGCTTAATCTCGTAGCGGTATTTATAGGTGAAATGTTCGTCCACTAGATGGCCGTCGCAGACGTTCTCACCTATGCTCCTTCTCGATCTACCATTCGGCGCTGCGTTGGTCGAAAGCAAAGCTAAAGTCGCCACTAGGCGTGGCGACTTATAGAGGTCGAGCGCGGCTTGCGCTTCGTTACTTAACCAAAGCTGAAGCGCTCTCGAAACTCCTCAACCGTGTAGCTGTGCCCTCGCCCCGACTTCGCATCAGCTTCGCCTCGCCTCATTACTTCCTGAATTTCGTCGTTATGCTCAAGACAAACATCCGCTCTTGCAAGATGTCGAGCCTCGCTAGATACCGCTCTATCGACGGCGATCATGAAGC
The DNA here is from genome assembly GCA_035544315.1 of Verrucomicrobiia bacterium. Classification (GTDB taxonomy): domain Bacteria; phylum Vulcanimicrobiota; class Vulcanimicrobiia; order Vulcanimicrobiales; family Vulcanimicrobiaceae; genus JALYSX01. The sequence continues at coordinate 5,680 of DATKGB010000176.1, read as the reverse complement.
GCGTCAGCGCATATCCAAATTGAACGAGATCATGCTCTTGCGAGGCGATCCAAAGAGACATGTAGATGCGACTTATTTGTTCTACAATGTTCTTCGGTTTTGGCTGAGATTGAATCCATTCAGCCAGCAGATTCCTCGCATTGACGAGCGCATCTTGATTATCTTGCGCTATTTTGAACCAAGAGGTCTCAACGAGTGCAGCCCCGGCGAGGAGCTGGGGAACGGCCTCTTTTCTTGCCGCAACCCATTCGCGCCAATGCAAATGCTGACGCGCTAGCCCAATCCGTTCCTCGGCGCGCTGCAGGTCAGCGATACTTTTCTCGATTTCGGGCGACGCTAACGTACAAATCATGTTATTGATATTCCCAATAGCGAAGCGACCTTCTTACCCACCCTGCGACTTTCATCATACGTTTCATGTAGATTATCGGCAAGCAAGCAAAGACACCTTTCGCGCCCGCTTGGTCCACTAAGCGCCCCTTATTCATATTGACCCACTACCGGCGTATGGTGGCATCGGGCGGCCTGGGGGCGTTCAAACGGGAATAGCATTTCTCGTGGGACATACTGCTTGCTTCACCCTTGGAATCAACTATTGGCCGGGGCGGAGCGCGATGTATATGTGGGAGCGTTTCGATTTGGGCGAGATTCGGGAGGACGCGGCCCGCTTGCGCTCGCTCGGTTTCGATCTGGTGCGCTTCTTCCTAATGTGGGAAGCGTTCCAGCCGCAGGCCGACCGGATCGACGCCGACGCGTTGCGCCGACTGATCGCGATCGCCGACGCGTTCGGCAACGCGGGTTTGCGGGTGATGCCGACGCTGTTTACCGGCCATATGAGCGGCGCCAACTGGCTGCCCGATTGGACGCTCGACCGACAGACGCCGCACGGGCGGTTTCGCACGATCTCGGGCGGTCGCGAATCGCCCTACGGTATCGGCGACTTCTACGCCGACGAAGATCTGCTCGCCGCGCAAGAACGCTTCTCGCGCGCGGTCGGCGGCGCGTTGCGCGCGCATCCGGCGTTGTACTTGTGGGATCTCGGCAACGAGTTTTCAAATTTGCGCGAACCGCGCAGACCGCAGGACGCCGCCTATTGGAGCGAACGGCTGACATACGCGCTGCACGACAGCTCGGGTGTCGGCGCGACCGGCGGCATTCACGGTGAAGATCTCGAACGCGATCGCGGGATTCGGCCGTCGTCGATCGCGCGGCCGTGGGAGATCGCGACGATGCACGGCTATTCGGTCTATAGCGCGTGGTCGCGCGGCAAGTACGATACCGCGGTCGTGCCGTTCCTAGCCGAACTCGTGCGCTGCTTTACCGGCAAGCCGGTGTTGTTCTCGGAGTTCGGCAACCCGGCGTGCCCGCCGGCCGGCAGGTCGATCGGCAACTTCGCTTGCCTGAACGAGGACGAGATGGCCGCTTATGCGACCGGGGTGCTGGATCGCCTATGGCGCGGCGGAGCGATCGGCGCCATGTGGTGGTGCTGGGCGGACTACGCCTCGAACCTCGCCGATTGGCCGCCGTTCGACCGCGCGCCGCACGAGCTGCGCTTCGGCATTCTCCGCGCCGACGGCGGCGAAAAGCCGGTCGCGCAGGCGCTGGCGCGCTTTGGCGCCGAAGGTCGTCGCGTCGTCCCCGCGTCGCGACCTGAGGTACGCGAAGCCGACTATTACGCCGCGCTGCCCGCGGGCATCGTCAAGGAGTACGCAGATTACTGCAGAGCCTTCGCTGGCTGACCCGCGCACGCAAAGCGTCGCGATCATCACCGGAGCGAGCGCCGGCATCGGCCGCGAACTCGCGCTGGCGTTCGCGCGCGCCGACTACGCGGTCGTGATCACCGCGCGGCGCAGCCAACGGCTCGAAGAGTTGGCCACCCGCATTCGCGCGGGCGGCGGTTCGTGCATGGTGTTGGCCGGCGACATCAGCGAACCGACGATGCCGCAACGTTTAGTCGACGCCGCGATCGCGTCGTTTGGACGCATCGACGTGATCGCCAACATCGCGGGCATGGGCGCGCCCGGCGCGCTGCTCGAGCAAAGCGAAAGCGCGGTCGAAGCGCAATGGCGCGTTCACGTCGCCGCGCCGCTGCGCCTAGCGCGCGCGGCGCGTTCGCATTTGCGCATCACGCGCGGCTCGATCGTGTTTATCGGCTCGGGCTTGGCGCGCGTTCCGGCCCCGGGCTTCGGCGCCTACGCGCTGGCCAAAGCCGCCATCCGCGCGGCCGCAACGCAACTGCGCCGCGAACTGCGCGACGAAGGCATCGCGGTCACCTACGTCGATCCGGGCGCGGTCGACACCGAGTTCTCCGACGCCGCCGGCATGGAACGCTCCGCGCCGCGTTCGATTCTGGCGCGCCCCGACGCCGTAGCGCGCCGTATCTTACGCGGCATTCGCAAACGCGCGGCGCGCATTAACGCGGTGCCGTGGCAGACCGCCGGCGTGATCTTGGGCGAATGGTTTCCGGCGTTGGCCGATCGCGCGATGGCGCGCATCGTCGACCGCCCGACGATCCGCCGCGTTCCCGAACCCGCGCCGCAGCCACCGCCCGCGCCGATTCCGCTCCCGCTTACGCCGCTGCGCGCCGAACCGACTGCCTTCGAACGCGCGCTCGAACCGGTCGCGCGCCGGATGGAACGCGTCAAACTCACGATGGCGTTCGTTTCGTCGCTGCTGGTGGCCGGCGCGACGATCGAGTTCAACGAAGCCGCGATGCGCTGGGCCGGCATGCCCAACAAGAACGAACGCGCCGCATTACGCGAAGTCTTCGACGCGCTGACGACAGCGGGTTACTTGGAAGTCGCGGGCAACGACGCCTGGTTAGTCCGTCGCGCGGCCGAATAGCGTCGCAGCACGATCGCCGCGAAGAACAGCAGCGTCGCGAGCAGCACGATCGTCGCGCCGCTCGAGCTGCGCAAATAGTACGACGCGTATAGTCCGCCGATCGAACTGACCGCCCCGAAGATCGCCGACAGCACCATCATCGGCGCGAAGCGCGAGGTGAGTTGATAGGCCGCAGCCGCCGGGGTGACCAGCAGCGCCGCCACCAGCACGATGCCGACGGATTGCAGCGAAACGATGATCGTCAGCGCGACCATGACCAGCAGCGCATACTCGATCGCCGGCGCGTTGATGCCGCTGGCTTGGGCGACCACCGGATCGAACGACGTGTACAGCAACCCGCGAAACAGCACGACGACGGCCAGTGCGACGACGATGCCCAGGATGACGATCATCCACAAATCGCCGGGCTGCACCGAGAGGATGTCGCCGAACAGAAAACTCTGCAGATCGACTGCGTAGTTGCGCTGGCGGCTCATTAGGAATATGCCCAATGCAAACGCGCCCGTGAACAGCACGCCGATGGTCGTGTCCAGTGAGATTTTGCCCTTGCGGTGCACGAACCCGATGCCCAACGCCGTGAGCACCGCAACGATCGCCGCGCCAAGGTAATAATCCGCACCGCGCAAGTACGCGATCACGATTCCCGCAAACGACGCATGCGCGATCCCATCGCCGATAAACGACAACTTGCGCAAAATCACATACGTCCCCACCGTCGAGCACAGCAGGCCGACCAGCAGCGCCGCCACAAAAGCCCGCTGCATGAAGTCGTAATGAAACGGAGTCAGCAGCGCGCTCATAGATGGCTACGCAACATCGTGCCGCAAATGCCCGTGGGTGTGGGTGTGCTCGCGAATCGATGCGTAGGCGCCCGCGGCGACGACCTCATCAGGCGTCCCAATGGCCAACACCCGTCGATCGAGCACCATCAACCGATCGAACCAATCGTTCACCCGATCGAGATCGTGCGTCGTCATCATCACCGGCAAGCCACTAGCCACCAACTCTCGCACGACCACGCGTAGCGCTTCTTCCGTCGCGGCATCAACCCCAGTAGTCGGTTCATCAAGCAGCAACAAAGCCGGTTCTTGCGCGATCGCCCGCGCCACAAACGCTCGCTGCTGCTGGCCGCCCGAAAGCTGCGCAATATGCCGCGAAGCCAGGTCGCTCATATGCACGACCTCTAACGCATGGTCCACCGCCGCCCGATCCGCCGCCCCAAACCGCTGCCAAAACTGCAACCGCGGAAACCGCCCCATCGAAACCACGTCGCGCACCGTAGCCGGAAACGACCAATCAACGGCCTCAACCTGCGGCACATACGCAATCGTGCCCGGCTTGAGCGCACGCGGCTTCTGCCCAAAAATCTCCACGCTGCCGGCACTGGGCGGCAGCAACCCGGCAATCGTCTTAAGCAACGTCGACTTGCCCGAACCGTTAGGTCCGACGATCCCCAGCGCTTCCGCCGTATTGACGGTTAGGTTAGCACAATCCAAAGCCAGCAAACCGTCGTAGCGCACGACGAGGTCGTGAATAGCAACCGCCGTCGTCACTTGAGCGCCTTGACGATGGTGTCGGTATCGTACGTGAGCATCGAGGTGTAGTCGTGCACCCGCGGGTCGGCGCCGATCGAATCGTCGTAGAGGTCGGTGACCACCTTCACGCCCGCCGACTGTGCGAGCGACTGCACGAGTTTAGGGCTATATTCCGGTTCGGCAAACATCGCGCGCACGTGATACTGCTTGGCGAGGTCGACCAGCTGCGCGATGCGCTGCGGGTTGGGTTCCTGCCCCGGCGAGCTTTCGATCGCGCCGATCGTGTGCAATCCAAAGCGCGCATCGTAGTAATCCCACGCGTTGTGGAAGACGATCATGTTGCGCTGGTCGGCCGGAATCGTGCCGATCTTCTGCGCGATGCTATCGGCGAGCGCTTCGAGCACGCCATCGTAGCGATTCGCATTAGAAATATACGCCGCCTTATGGGTCGGATCGACGGCAATCAGCGTATCGCGAATTTTCTGCACGTAGACCTTAGCGTAGTCCGGATTCATCCACAGATGCGGGTTACCGATCTTCACCGGCAAGCCATCCGTACACACGACCACTTTCAAATCGGGATTCTTGGCATCGGCCAGGGTACGCGTCAGCCAAGCCTCGATGCCCGCGCCGTTCATCACCAGCACTTGGGAATCGGCAAGCGTCGCGATATCTTGCGGCGTCGGCTGATAGTCTTCAGGCGAAGCGCCGATCGGCACGAGGTTCTGCACGTGCACGTACGGGCCGCCGACCGCGTTGACGAACGAGTTGAGCGTCGAGAAGGTCGTGACGACTTGAATTTGATCGCCAGGTTTGAACGTCGTCGACGATCCGCCGTTGGCGTTACACGCAGCCAGTGCGAGCAGCGCGAGCGTGGCCAAAATGCGTTTTAACGACACGTCGCGCACCGCCCGAAAAATTCCATCGCATGACCTTCGAGTTCGAAGCCGTGATGGGCGCGCAGCGCGCCGGCCAGTCCCTCGATCGCGTCGCAGTTGACGTCCTCGACGCGCCCGCAGACCCGGCAGATGGCGTGATGGTGGTGGGCGCCCGGGCACAGCACGTAGGTCGAGTCGCCGGTCGCATCGGCCCGCGCCACGATCTCACCCTTGGCTTGCAGCCGCTCCAGCGTGCGATAGACCGTCGAGAGCGCCACCTTGGCATGCGCCCGGCTCAGCCGCTCGTGAATCTCCCCCGCCGACAAATAGCGCTTCTCCGCCCGCAAGATCCCCGCGATCTGCTCCCGGGGTCGCGTAACATACTCAGTAGCCATCGATCGGCCCTTTTGCAAACGTCCTCCC
>DATKGB010000175.1:0-6891 GCA_035544315.1 Verrucomicrobiia bacterium | reverse complement strand
GGGGGCGTACAAGTCGATCGTGTCCCGCCGCCAGTCAAGAGCCTTGCCGTCGGCCGACATCTTGATGCCGGTCAGGTCGTTGAGCGGCCCGGTCGGCCCGTGTTCGCCGGGAATCCACTTGGGATACACGATCGTGAAAGCACCGGGGTGCGCCGGAATCGTCAAGTGCGAGGTCATGAAGCCTCGACCCGCCGTGCTGGCATCCAAGACGATGGTCTCGGGTCGCGCCTGGGTCGCCGGCGACGGCGTCAACGCCACTGCGGCCAGGGGACCGCCGGTTATCAAGGCAAAAACGGTTGCTAACCAAGCGAGCCGCGCCGAAATATTCTGCATCGATCCGCTTTTCGCCTCAGCGCGCTCCCACCCCGCCATGATACCCTTCGACGATCTCAGGGTGACACACCGAAGTTTTGGCAGGTCAAAACCTTGCCGGACTGCAACATCCCTGGGTTATCCCGGCCCGACCGCCGGGTTTTGTCACGTTATTGGAGGCTTTTTTCCGCGTGAAGATCGTGGCAACGGTCAAACTCGTCCCCGATCCCAACGCTGAAAAGCGTATCGATCCGGGCACGAAACGGCTGGTTCGAACCGGCGTCGAGACCGTGCTCAACCCGTATGACGAGTACGCCGTCGAAGCGGCGTTACAGCTCAAAGAGAAGCTTGGCGAAGGCACTACCGTCACGGTTTTTTCGATGGCACCCGAGAGCAGCAAAGAGATTTTGCGCAAGGCCCTGGCGATGGGCGCCGACGACGCGGTCTTGCTCAGCGATGCCGGTTTGGCTGGGAGCGATGTCTGGTCCACGGCGGTAGCGATGGCGGCGGGCTTGAAGAAGGTCGGGTTCGATCTCTTGATTTGCGGCGGTCTCTCTGACGACGGAAGCACCGGCGGCGTTCCGGGCGCGCTGGCAGAGCATCTAGGCATTCCCGGTTTGACCAACGCTCGCCACCTCGAAGCCAGCGGCGAAAAACTGACCGCTCAGCGCGAGACCGATTCCGGTTATCAAGTCGTCAACGGACCGCTGCCAGCGCTGGTCAGCGTGACCATGGCGATCGGCGAACCCCGTTACGCCTCGCTCAAAGGCATCATGGGCGCCAAGAAAAAGACGATCTCGATGCTCGCGCTCGGCGATCTCGATTTGCCGGCGCCCGCCGGTGGCGACGGCGCGAAGACCGAACTCATAACGGTCGCACCGCCTGCGACGCGCGAGAAGGCCAAAGTCATCGAAGCGGCCGACGGTCCCTCCGGAGCCCAAGTGATCTTCGATTTCCTAAAAGCGCGGAAGCTGGTCTGATGAAAAACGTTATCGTGTTCGTCGAACACGCAAACGGTGCGACTCGCAAGGTGACCTTCGAGTTGGCGACCCAGGCGCGGGTGCTGGCCGATGCGCTGGGCGGCAAAGCCCACGCGGTCGTTCTCGGCGCAGGTGCCCAAACGGTGGCCGATCGGTTGAAGAGTTATCCGCTCGACGCAATACACATCGCTGAAGATAACGACGTCGACAACTTTTTAATCGATCCCGCGATCGATTATCTCGAAGCCGCCGCCAAGGCCCTTGGCCCGAGCATCGTCTTGGTGCCCAACACCATGTACGGACGCGATATCGCGGGCCGCATCGCCGCGCGTTTACACGCGGGAATGGCAGCAGACGTCGTCGACATCAAGGTCGATGGCGGCAAGGTGGATTGCGTTTCACCCAAGCTCGGCGGTGCTGCGATCACGACCTGCCGCTTGAACGGTGGCGATTATGGCGTGATCACGGTTCGCCCCAACGCCTTCGCGGCGGCGTCCGGCGGCTCGGGCGCGCAGGTCGCGCAGTTAGCCAAACCGGCCGGCAAGACGTATACGATGGCGATCGAATCCAACGTCGAGGAAGCCTCGGGCGAACTCGGCTTGGAAGAGGCGCCCGTCGTGATCGCGGGCGGTCGCGGTTTAGGCGGCCCGGGGCCGTTCGAGACCCTGCTCAAACCCTTGGCCGATGCCTTCGGCGGCGCCGTCGGTGCGTCGCGTGCGGCCGCCGATGCGGGCTGGGTTCCCTACAGTTTACAGATCGGTCAGACCGGTAAGACGGTCAGCCCGAATCTGTATGTCGCAGTCGGCATCTCCGGTGCGATTCAACATAAGGTCGGCATGCGCTCGTCGGGAACGATCGTGACGATCAATAAAGACGGCGGCGCGCCGATCGCAGAGTTCTCCGACCTCGTGGTCGTTGGCGATGCGTTTTCAATCGTCCCCGAACTGACCAAACTAGTTCAGGCCGCAAAAGCCTGAGCGATCTTCAAATAAGGAATACGCGGTCTTGAAACGTTTCGCTCTTCTCGCCACCTTCGCGTTCGCGCTTCTCGCTGCGTTCGCGCTCTCTTCCCCGGGCGCGCACGCTCGTCCCAAAGCCGGCGCGGTGTCGCCGTCGCCGTCGCCGTCGGCCGCACTTCCGGTCGCCACTCCCGAGCCGCCCGAGATCGCGATTCCGCGACTTCAGGGGCTGCTCAAGGTCAATCCCAACGATGCCGCTGCGATGACGCAGTTGGCGATGCAATATCTGCAAATCAATCGCCCGGACCTTGCGGTGGGCCTGACCCAGCATCTCATCAAGACGGGCAACAAGTCCGCGCAGATCTATTACTTCGACGGCGCGGCCTTGCTGGCGCTCGGTCAGACCGACGCTGCGACGGCCGACTTCGAGCACGCCTCGACGCTCGACCCGACCAATTTGGGCGTACTGGCTCAACTCACCAGCGTCTACCTTCGCGAGAATCGCAGCAACGACGCCGAGCGCGTCGCCAAGCGCGCGGTCACCTTCAACAAAAATAGCTCGCAAGCGTATTTGAACCTCGGCATCGTCTACGCCAACGAGGGCCACTTCGACGACGCGCGCGTGCAGTTCGAACAAGCCGCCACGATGGACCCCAAAGACACCGAGCCGATCGTTCAAATCACCAACACCTACGCGTCGCAGAACAACATCCCGATGGCGCTCACGACGATCGATCGCGCGCTCGCGATCGATCCCAAGAACGTCCAAGTATTGGTGTACAAGGCCGACCTGTATGGGAAACAGCACGACGACGCGCACGTTGCTCCGGCCTACGACGACGCCGTCGTTGCCGCGACTACCGACGAAGAGCGCGTCGAAATCTTGATCCGCAAAGCCGGTTACTACAGCGACTCCAAAAAGAACGACGTGGCGATGCAAACCCTGACCCAAGCCGTTACGACCTATCCGAAAGTGGCGGCCGGACACGTCGCTCTGGGCGATCTCTACGCGCAGAATAAGCAGATCTCGCAAGCCGAGCTTCAGTGGCAAGCGGCGTTGGCCGACGACAAGAACTTCGGTCCCGCGTTGCTTCGAATGGGCCAGGATCGCCTGGGCTCCCGCAAGTGGGACGATGCGATCGGCTACCTCAAGCACTACACCGAGGTCGATCCGCAGGACGCGCAGGGCTATGCGAGCTTGGGCCAAGCGTACTCGTTCGTGCATGACTACGCGCGTTCGCGTCAAGCGTGCCAGCAATCGTTCGGCATCCAGCGCACGCCCGAAACGCTGGCATGCGTCGGCGGCGCGGACTTCGAATTGAAGAACTACAAAGAAGGCTCGCAGATCTTCGACGCGTTGATCGTCAACGCCAACGGTTTCCTTCAGCAAAACCCGACCATGCTCTACGTTGCCGCGGAATGCTGGGCCAAGACCAATCAAAAACCCAAAGCAATTTCGGCGCTCAAGGCGCTCTTGATGATCGTCAAGAAGGGATCGCCGGAATACAAATCGCTCAGCACCGAGATCGCGTCACTGAGCGCTCCGGCGTCCAAGAAGAAGAAGACGTAACGATCTGCTGATCGTCTACGACGAACTCTACGGCGACCATCTCCGCAACCTCGGGCAACCGGATTCGCCCGATCGCGTGGAGGTGGTCGCTTCGCGTTTGCGGGCGCGCGGGAAGTTCGGCTCCTTGGTCGCGGCGCGCGACGCGAGAGATGACGAGTTACGGCGGGTACACGCACCGGACTACGTCGAACTGGTCAAGCGCGAGGCCGCGAACGTCGTCCGCGCTCGCTATCTCTCCACCGGAGACGTCGTCATCGACGATCGGTCATTAGCCGTCGCGCGACGCGCGGCCGGCGGAGCAATTGCCGCCATCGAAACGGCGGCGCAAAAACGGCGTCCGGTCTTTGCCTTGATTCGCCCGCCCGGCCATCATGCCGAATCGGCGCGCGGCATGGGATTCTGCCTGTTCAATAATGCGGCGATTGCCGCGCGCGCGTATCAGGCGATGTACGGCGGGCGCGTCCTGATCGTCGATTTCGATTACCATCACGGCAACGGCACGCAAGACGTCGCCGGCGACGGTTTGTCGTATGTCTCGACCCACGCGTATCCAGCGTACCCTGGTACCGGCCGGGAAAATGTCGAGCTCGACGGCGGGGTGGCCATCAACGTACCGCTGCCCGCGAGCGGTGTCGCAACCGAAACGTTCGTCGCGACGTGGGAAGGCCTACTGCCCGAAATCGCGCGTGCGACGCGCCCCAATGCCATCGTCGTGAGCGCCGGCTTCGATTACGTCAAGGGCGATCCGGTCGGCGATCTGGGCGTCGATGTGGAAGCGGGCAGTCATCTCGCCGCAGCGATCTCCGCAATCGCGGCCGATCACAACGCCGCGTTGGCCTACGTTCTCGAAGGCGGCTACAATATCGACGCCCTCACCGATTCGATCGAACGCATCATCGACGCTGGCGACTAGGGTTCGACCGACGCGCCGATCTTGATTAGCTCGTGGCGCGACATGTCGCCGACTAGCGTGAAATATAAGCCGTTGCCGCCATGCCAGGCGAGTAGTGTGGTAGCGCCCTCTTGGACGAATTGCGCGTCATCGTCGCCGACGCGCACGGTGTGCGCGACGTAGCCGGCGGTGTTGGCGGGGACGCCGCGCGCGTTTTGAAAGAGCGAGGCGGTGCGAATGCCGTCGGAATAGAGTAGATGCAGGGTGCGCACGCCGCTGACGTCGCTGACGTCGCCGGCGACCGGCACGAAACCATCCGGGAGATACTTGGGCCCGCGCGCCTTAAACCCGGCGGCTTTGACCATCGCCGCGATGTCGTTGGAGGGGAGCGCGTGAGATTGTCCTTGGACTCGCGGCAGGCCGCTGGGAACGTCGAAGACGCCTTGCGGAATCGCTTGGGTGTAGCGAATCTGCTCGAAGCGCACTTGTGACGTCAGCGACCCGTTGGCCGCATAGCATGCTTTTTGCAGAACCAGGTCTCGTTGCGAATCGATCCAGACGCGCATCGTGGTCTCGCCGGTGTGTTTGTTCACCAGCAGCAAGACCCGGGCCGGACGGCCGGCCACGATCTGATCCGGAGCGAAGAAGACCCGATAGTTTTCGGCGAGCAGATCGAAGTTGTCGGCGATGGCTACCTGGTCGTCGAGCGCGTCGTTGCGGTCCACGATGACGCGACCGCGTTTGACATCGACGTTATACGAGACGCTGCCGCGCGACACCACCGAATCGCCGTACAGCGATTGCGGGGCTTCGTACCAGCGCTGCGTCAGGTCGGGCGATCGATGTTCGATGCGATAGATGGTTACGACCGATTTCGATTCGCCGATTTCGAGATCTTGAACCTCGCCGACGAACGAAACGTTCGCCGGCGCGTCCATCGCGCGGCGCAGGAGCTGCGAAGGGTCGCCGGCCGGGGCACTCGCACCGAGCAAGCACGCAGCAGCGCACAGCGACGCGATCGCCTCGCGGCTAGGGCTGGACATCCGCCGTCACCATCGTGGGCGTCACGGCGACTGCGGTCGTTTGGCCTTGGCCGAGGTTCTCGAGCGACGCCGGAACGACGTCGGTATCGGCAAAGGGCATCGTGCCGCCCAAGGCAGCGTGAGCTTGCAGGTAGTAGGCGGCGTCGATCGTTTGCGTCGGCGACGACGGCGTGAAGTGCGGTACCAACAGCAACGCGACGACGACGACCGCCATGACCGGAACCATTACTGCCGGGCGCATCCACGCCAACAAGCGATCGGCAAGGGTCGCGCGCCGTTGCGACGCTTCGATTGCGGCCCAAATCGATGCGACGACGCCGCTGGGCATATCGCGCTCTTCGGCGGCCGCTTGCGCGCGTAGCGCTTCGCCGAGCGCGGCCTCGTCCTGATAGGCCGCTCGGCAGGCCGAGCAGTTCTCGAGATGCGCGTACACGGCAGCGTCGTCCTCGGGCGCGAGGGCGTGATGCAGGTAGTCGATAAGTTGTTCTTGGCTGTTGTGATTCATGATCGTGTTTTGTCGTTCTGTCGGATGAGACGGCGGAGTTGAGCGCGCGCACGGTGCAGCCGGGACCGAACCGTGCCGATCGAACAACCCGCGATCTCTGCAATTTCTTGGTATGAAAACTCCTCGATATCGGCGAGGACTACTACTTGTCGTTGATCCGGCGAGAGGGCTTCGAGGGCTCGTTGGAGGCGCTCGCTAAGCTGCCCCTCGACGTAGTCCTCGATGGGGGTCACCGCCAACGGTCGACCGCCCGCGTATTCTTGGGGTGCGTTATCCTCGGGGATCTCTTCCTGATAACGTCCTTTCCGGCGGCGAAGTTCATCTCGGTGAAGATTGGTGACGATTCGGTAGATCCACGAGAGGAACGAGGTCCCGGACTCAAACGAGCGCCAGGCGCGAAAAACCCGCACAAAGGCGTCTTGGGACAAGTCGCGCGCATCGGCTTCGTTGCGAGTGAGGCGATACGCGAAGTTATAGGTTGCCTTCCCGTATTGCTCCATCGCCCGTTGCAGAAAGGCGGCCTGCTCGGACGAGGGCGATTCGATCGACTTGCGCGGCGCTGCCATGGACCCGGAGCCTCTTACCGCTCTCGTCCGCGACAGCCTTCCTGGGGCGCCGGCCGGAACTCCG
>DATKGB010000174.1:0-3403 GCA_035544315.1 Verrucomicrobiia bacterium | reverse complement strand
AAACTGGGCGAGAGCCGATAGGTGGCCTGCGCTGCGATTCCGAATTTTCCGGTCGAGCCCGTCTCACCAAACGAGTAGTTGTAACGGCCGTTGCTGCCCATCGACAGCGCGTCGGTGCCCTGCCACGAAAGCGTCGGTTCGATCGTCCGAAAACTGACGCCGCCGCCTAGGCCACCCGCTTGCGGGCCCGTGCTGACGGCCGCGCCGCCGTACAGATCGGTTGCAAATACGCCGGCGTTGCCGGTGCTGCCCGGGGCATTGAGCGGTATACCATCGAGCGAGAGTTGCGTTTGGCTGGCATCGTGACCGTTGAGCGAGATCGTCTGGGTCGCGTCGGGATCATCGCTCGAACTCGAAACGCTCACGCCCGAGAGCTTGCTCAAAGCACCCAACAGGTCGGTCGAGAGTTTGCGTTGCGACGAATCGTTGGTGATGGCCGTGGTCGAAACCGTCGCGCTGGATTTGACGGCGACGGTCGCGATGATTTTGAGGCCCCCGGTCGACGGTGCGAGCGCAACGTCGACGGCGATGGCTTTGCCTTCCAACACCTCAAACTGCGCCGAGGTCACCGAATCGTAGCCGCGCTTAACGATGCGAGCGATGTAGATACCGTCGGGAACGTCGATGAAGTGTACTTGCCCGTCTTTGCCGGTAAATTCGGTCGTGATCACCGGGCCGTCGAGCAGCACGCGCGCCAGCTCGATCGGCGCTTTGGTGGCGCCATCGGTCACGGCGATGCGTATTTCCCCGGCCTGATCGCTCTGGGCGAACGCGGCGGACGGACAAAGAATTGCGGCGAGAATGAGGGCCCACGCCAGCGCCCTGATGCGACGTACCATGATTTGGATTAGTAATAACCTAAAAACGTTGGGAGACGCTGAGAGTATGGGACGCCTGGTGGGGCAGCCGAATTTTCACGACGGTGCCGCGCCCGGGGGCACTGTCGAGCGAAACAGTCCCTCCGGCACGCTCGACGGCCCGCTTGGCGATTGCCAGTCCCAGGCCGCTGCCGGTGATCTCGCCGCGCTGATCGCCGCGATAGAAACGCTCGAAGACGTGCAGACGCTCGGCCTCGGTCATGCCAGGGCCTTCGTCCCGCACGATGATCGACGTCGCGACGGCGTCGGTGGAGGCTTGTAAGTGGATCGCCGCGCCGGGCGCGTATTTGAGCGCGTTTTCGACAACGTTCCACAACGCCTCGCCCAACTCGCTTCGGTCGGCGTGGACGGTGTTGGCGCTATCGACGCGATAGTCAATCAGACACGTCTCGTCCAAGCGTTTGGCCGCTTCGCACTGCCCGCGCAGCAACTCGGCCACGTCGATCGCTTCCGTCTTCGGGGCCACCTCGCCGTCCAAACGCGCCAGGCGCATCAAGCGATCGATCAGCCCGCGCATGTGCTCTTTCTCGAGCGACATCGTTCCGAGAATTTGGCGCGCGACTTTGGGTTCTTCGATGGCGCCACGGCGCAGCACGTCGATGTACCCCGCAATGACGGTCAGCGGCGTACGAAGTTCGTGACCGGCATCGGCGACGAACTGGCGCATGCGTTCTTCGACCTGACGTCGCTCGTCCATCGCCACCGCGACGCCGGCAACGGCCTCGTTGTAGGCTCCGGTGAGCGTCGCGATCTCGTCGCCGCTGCCCGTGACGAAGCGGCGCTGCGTAAAGTCACCGGCGGCCAACGCTTTGAGCGACGCGGTGACGTCGGTCAACGGTGCCAGCGATTGGCGCGCGAAGAGCCGCCCCAAAAAGAACGAAATGACGATCGCGACGATCGCGATCGTGATGACCACGCGCCAGTACGGAATCAGTGATGTGAGCAGCAACGGAAGCGATGCGTCGAACGCGACGAAGCCGCCGTCGACGGCGGCCAGCGCCAAGCGATCCGGCCGCGGCGTCAGCGCCGACGGCCCGAGCTGTCCGAACAACGACGGGCCGCCCGGCGGATTCTGATTGTAGAGCATGTGCTCGAAAGCATGACTGGTAGCCGGCGGTATCGGCTCGATGGGCCGCAGCGGCGCCGGTCGAAACGCGCCGCCGCTCATATCGTGGACCGTCGGCAGATGCTCTTTGCCCGAGATCACGCCATCGAGAATCGACGGGCGCAGCGTCCTGTCGCCCGCAAGGAAACTGCCCTTGGTGTTGTAGACCGCGACGCGCAAACCGATGCCGCTAAGCATCTTGACGATATTGGGGGCGGCTTGTGCCAGCGAATAGCCTTCGGCTTTGTATTCCTGGGCTAAGAAACGCGCTTCTTGATGCTTGGCAATGATGACATCGAAGTTAAAGCCGGCCAGATCGAAAACCAGCGCCGACGACGACGCGACAATGACCAGGACGACCGTAATGCCCAGCAGCGTCGCGTACAGCGACGCGAGCCGCGAAGCCAACGAACGGCGCATCGACTACTGCTGCGCCAACCCGTAGCCGACGCCGCGTACGGTGCGGATGAACGAGCCCTCTTCGGAACGATCCAGCTTGGCTCGCAGGTACGAAATATATGTCTCGACGATATTCGGGCCGCCTTCGAAATCGTGGCCCCACACCAGTTCGAGTAAATGATCTTTGCTAAAGACGCGACGCGGATCGCGCATGAAAACGGCTAGCAGCTCGAATTCGCGCTGGGTGAGTTCGATACGCTCCTTGCCCCGGAAGATCTCGTGCGTGTCCGAGCTCAGTCCCACGTCCCGCCAACGCAGCACGTTCTCTTCAATCAACTGAGGCCGGCGCAGCTTGGCCTGCAAGCGCGCAATCAACTCCTCGAAAACAAACGGCTTGACCAAATAGTCGTCCGCGCCCCGCGCGAGGCTGTTCACCTTGTCGGCGGTCTCGCCTTTGGCGGTCAGCATGAGGATCGGCGCCTGCGTGATCTCGCGCAACATCGGCACCAGCGTTAGTCCGTCGATCTTGGGCATCATGATGTCCAAGACGATTAATTCGGGCTCCCACTCGCGCACAAGTTGTAAAGCCGTCAGCCCGTCGGAGGCCGTCCGGACGTCAAAGCCTTCGCGCGAGAGACCCATTTCGAGCATCTCGCGAACCATGCGATCGTCATCGACGACCGCCACTCTCGAACCGTTCATGCTTTCCATTGATACGGTGCATCGTGGCGCCGTACCCTGTGAAGCGGCTGAACCGCTGGCCGGAAACCAGCGCGGCGCGCTCGATCGATTCGAGCGGATGGACGACTAATTCGACCCCGAACTCGGCGATTTCAGCGCACAACGCCCGATCGGGAAGCCAGCGAGCGAATAGCTGCACCTCGCGTTGGCCACAGGCGACCGCGCAGGCGGCCAAAACTTGACCGAGCGAGGCCTGGCCGCGGGCCGCGAGCGGTTCGACGACAAGGTCGTGAAAGCGGCCGGTGGTCCAACCGGCCACCAGCAAGACCAGCCGATCCCC
>DATKGB010000173.1:0-3220 GCA_035544315.1 Verrucomicrobiia bacterium | reverse complement strand
GCGGGTGCGGCGAGATCGGGCGTAACATGACCGTGGTCGAGACTAACGACGATTTGATCGTGGTCGACTGCGGCCTGATGTTTCCCGACGACGAAATGTACGGCGTCGACATCGTGATCAATGATTTCACCTACGTTCGCGAACGCGCACACAAGTTGCGTGCGGTGCTGGTGACCCACGGGCACGAAGACCACATCGGCGGCATCCCGTATTTTCTTAAAGAGTTTCCGGAAACGCCGATCGTCGGAACCACGCTTTCGATCGCGCTGATCAAGGCTAAATCGCGCGAGCACAAGCTCGGCGACGTCGATTTCGTAGCGGTGAAGCCCGGCGATATCGTCAAGCACGGCGGCATCGAAACCGAGTTCATCCACATCAATCACTCGGTTGCCGGCGCGTGCTCGCTGGCGATCCGTACTCCGGTCGGAACCATTTTCCATACCGGCGACTTCAAGTTCGATCAAACGCCGATCGACGGCAAGCCGGCCGACTTCGCCTCGATCGCACGCATCGGCGAACGCGGCGTGCTCTGCATGCTGTCGGATTCCACCAACGCTGAACGCCCCGGGCACACGCTCTCCGAGCGAATCGTCGGCGAGGCGTTCACCACAATTTTCTCGCGCGCAAAAGGGCGAATCGTGGTGGCGTCGTTTGCCTCCAACGTTCCGCGCATCCAACAGGTCGTCGATCACGCGATTCGGTTCAAGCGGAAAATTGCGTTCTTGGGACGCTCGCTCAACAACGTGACGCACTTTGCGACCGAACTCGGACACTTGAAGATCCCGTCCGACCGGGTCATCAAGATCGAAGACGTCGACTCATACCCGTCCGATGAGATCGTCGTCATGACGACCGGCTCGCAAGGCGAGCCGATGAGCGGGCTCACGCGGATGTCGATGCGCGATCATAAGAAATTCCGAATCGTCCCCGGCGACACCGTGGTTATTTCGGCGACCCCGATTCCGGGCAACGAAAAATCGGTCTCTAAAACAATCAATAACCTCTACAAGCTGGGCGCGACCGTGATTCACGGCACCGACGGCCGGTCGCACGTTTCGGGGCACGCCTCGCAAGAAGAGTTGCTGCTGATGCTCAACTTGGTCCGTCCGGAGTTCTTTATTCCGATCCACGGCGAATACCGAATGCTGGTACAGCACGGAAAGCTGGCGGTCAGCACGGGCGTCGATAGCGAAAACGTGCTCGTCGTCGAAAACGGCGACGTGATGGAGTTCACCCACGATTACGGCGACAAGATCGGCAAGACGTACGGCGGTAACGTGCTCGTCGACGGTTCGGGCGTCGGCGACATCGGCGAAGCCGTGCTGCGCGATCGCCGCGCGTTGGCCGGCGACGGCATCATGATGGTGGTCGTCACGATCGATGCCGAGGAGTCGCGTTTGATCGCCGGGCCGGACCTGATCTCCAAGGGTGTGTTCTACCTGCCCGAGTCCGACGGCGTGATCGAAGAACTCAAAGCCGAAGCGCGCAAGATTCTGGAAGGGATTTCGGTCGAAGGTCTGCGCGACGTGAGTACCGTCAAAGAGCATCTGCGCAGCGGCCTTTCGAAATCGATCTACAACCGAACCAAACGCCGTCCCGTGCTGATCCCGGTCGTCATGGAAGTTTAAGCCCGCTGGCAACCCAAGAAATCGGTCCTGGCGCACGCAGTTACGGGCGTGACGTGTGGCGCGGTTTGCGCCGCTCGCCGGGCGCACTGGTCGGTCTGGCGATCGTCGCGCTGATCGTTGCGGCGGCACTGTTTGCGCCGTGGTTGACGCACGCCGATCCGCTTGGACAAAACCTCGGCGCTCAGACGATGCCGCCGAGCTGGTCGCACTTCATGGGCACCGACAAGCTCGGCCGGGACGTTTTCGCGCGCGTCGTTTACGGCGCGCGCATCTCGATTCGCATCGGCTTTGTCGCGGTCGGCATCGCGATCGTCTTTGGGACGCTGCTGGGCGTGGTCGCCGGCTTCTTCGGCGGTGCGATCGAGAACGGCATCATGGCGCTCGTCGACGTGATGCTCGCGTTTCCGTCGATCATCTTGGCGATCGGCATCACCACGATCTTAGGGCCTTCGATCGATCACTTGATGATCGCCGTCGGCATCGTCTACATCCCGCAATACGCGCGCTTGGCGCGTTCTTCGACGCTGGCGGTGCGCGATCTCGAATACGTGGAGGCGGCTCGCGCGGTCGGCGCGCGAACGCTGCGATTGCTCGGCCGCCACGTTCTTCCCAATATCGTGACGCCGCTGCTGGTCCAGGCTACGCTAGGCATCGCTACGGCCACGCTCGAGGCCGCCGGGCTCTCGTATCTTGGATTGGGCGCGCGACCGCCGACGCCGGAATGGGGCGCGATGCTCAACGACGCGCGCGACTACTGGCTCTCGGCACCGTGGGCGTTGATCTTCCCGGGCGTGGCGATCACGCTGCTGGTTCTAGGGTTCAACTTGTTCGGCGACGGCTTGCGCGACGCGCTCGACCCAACGGGACAGTAATGTTCGAAGTCGTTTTGGGCCTTTTGGCCGGCGGTTTCTACGGCGCGGCGGATTTCTGCGGCGGCCTGGCCACCAAGCGCACGTCGATCTTTGCCGTCACGATCGTATCGCAAGCGGCGGGCTTTGCGATCTTGGCGGCGGTCGTCTGGATCTTTCCATTTCACGCTACGCCGCAAGACTATGCGTGGGGTTTTGCTTCGGGCATCTGCGGCGGCATCGGCTTAGCGTTGCTCTATCACGCGCTTTCGATCGGGAAGATGGGCGTGGTCTCGCCGATCACGGCGGTACTGGCCGCCGCGCTGCCGGCGATGGTCGGCGTATTTTTTCGGCACGAGCACCTAACGATCGCGCAAGGCGCCGGCATCGCGATTGCGTTGATCGCCGTCGTCTTAATCTCGCTCTCGCACGACGATAGCGGGCGGATCGAGTTCTCGACCGTCGGCGTGAAAGAAGCTATCGCGTCGGGAATAGTCCTGGGCGGCTTTTACCTGTTTTTGGGGCTAACGCACCCGGCCGCCGGCTTGCAGCCGTTGCTGGCCGCGCGTATCGCTTCGGCCGGATTTCTGCTCATCGTCGCCCTGCTGACGCGCGGCTCGATCGTGCCGGGAAACGGTACGTTGGGCTTGGTGCTTCTGGCCGGCGCGATCGATATGACCGCCAACGTGCTCTACGTTTTGGCCGCCCACGTCGGCACGCTGGCGATCGCCGCCTTCCTCCCCC
>DATKGB010000172.1:0-9470 GCA_035544315.1 Verrucomicrobiia bacterium | reverse complement strand
CGAAGATGGTTTGCCCCGGACGATAGATCGGTCGATCGGTCTGGACGAATCCGAGATCGTCGTATTGGTTATCTGGGTCGAGCCGGACGAGCATCGTCGACCCGTCGGCGGCGCTGGCGATCGCATACGGCGAATCGCCCTTCCCTAGGGGCGCTCGATCGATGGCCAACCCGTCGCGGTCGAACGTCAGCATGCGCGTCATCGACCCATTGTGGATTTCACCTTGCGTGCGTCCGGAATATGCATTGAAGGTTCGCAGATCGACGGCGAAGAGGCTTCGAACGTTCCGGACCGTGTTGGTCACGATGCCCAGCGTGGTGACATCGAAATAGGTTTTATAGATGTCCGACGCCCCGCGAACCGACGCCGACATCGCGTAGTAGCCGATCGGCAGCACCGGGATCGCGCCCGTGCGGATCGACGAGTTAGGCTTTGGCGCGGTGGCCTGGAACGAGCCGACCCGCACGAGGTCCGTGACGTTAGCGCCTTTACCGACTTCGCTTCCACGCGCAAACGCGATTGCGCGTGGGATCGGAAGCCGATAGAGAAATACCTGGACAGGGGCATCGTTCTTCGCGTTGGTATCGAACTGTACCGGGATCGCATGGCCCGGGGTATAGGCGCCGGAAAACCAGCCGTTCAGATACACCGGCTCGTCGGCCCGCACCGTGCACGCACCCAAGATCAATGCCGCTAGAGTCAACGCAAGAGCCACAGCCCGACGATTCATGATTCCCCTAACGCGCGGCGCAGTGCGTTTGTTACCCCGGCGGCCAGGTCATATGTCGACCGGCTAGCACGTGAACGTGCAGGTGATCGACGGTTTGTCCGCCGTCTGGCCCGGTATTGACGACTAACCGAAAACCATCGTCGCCGTTGTCACGACCCAAGCGTGCCGCGACGTTAAACAACTTCGCGACGATCGGTGCCTGTGACGCGTCTCCACATTCGGCGATGTTGGCGAAGTGCGCAATCGGCATGACCAGCAAGTGTATCGGCGCTTGCGGGTTGAGATCGTGAATCGCAACCACGTCGTCGTCGCGATAGGCGATCGTCGCCGGGATGTCCCCGGCGGCGATTTTACAAAAGATACAGTCCGGTTGCACGCTCACGTCTTTCGTAGTGTGTGCCCTCACGCGGCATCGTGCCGCGTGAGCCGGGTGTCCCCCGACGATAGCACGCTTGGAGGCGGCCACTCCGCCTTCGCCAGAATGTTGCGCGCCGCGTTGACGTCGGCGTGGTCGCGATGACCGCACCGAATACAGACGAAGCGCGTTGCCTTCCGGCTTTCCGCCGCAATCGCTTTGCATGCAAAGCACGTTTGCGACGTATATCTCGGGTTCACCACGGCGATCGTGCGAGCGGCCCATGCTGCCTTCTGGACGATCAGTTGCCGAAGTGTCCCAAATCCCGTATCGAGCAGGGCGCGATTGAGCCCGCTCTTGGCCGCGACGTTAACGCCGGGTTCCTCTAACGTTCCTTTGGCGCTGCGCGTCATCGCGCGCAGCGCCAAACCTTCCATCGCGATACCGTCGTACTGTTGAACGATGCGCGCCGAGAGTTTGTGCAGCGCGTCTCGGCGCGCGTTTGCCTCGGACTCCTTAACGCACGCCAACTGTTTTACCGCCTCAATCCGCTTGGGGTCGCGGCGGTTGGTCGGGCGACCGCGCGCGTCTTTGAGCGTCGCGTCCTCAAGCCGCCGAGCGGCGCGTTCGACCGCATCGCGTCGCCTTTGGAGGTGCCGCGGGTTGGCGATCAGCTCGCCGTCGCTCGTTGCGACCAGATGCGTGACGCCCGCGTCGATCCCGACGAGTCGGCCGGTGGGCGGCAGCGGTTCGATCTCACGCTTGGCTTCAAAGACGACATACCACTTCCCATTCTTTCGCGTCAGAAACGCTCGCCCGTAATTGAGCGGAACAGCACGTCCTTTACGTAGCCGTACGCCCCCGATGCCTGGGACGCGTATCTTGCGTTGCCCCTCGTCGAGCTTGAGCGCCCGATCGCCGTGGGGATATTCGAGCTGATTGAAGCGCGCATCGTTCTTGAACCGCGGGAACCCGGGGGTTTCGCCGCGCTTCACTCGCGCAAAGAACGCCGCCATCGCCAGATCTAACCGATGCAGCACCGCATCCTGGCACTCACGGTAGATCGCCGCATCACCGGGCGAGCTGGCCCGCAGCGCCGTTAGTTCCGCATACTGCATCTTCGCTGTGATCGATCGGGCGTGCGCGCGATATTCGTACCGGCGCTGATCGAGCGCGGCGTTCCAGAGATTGCGCGTTAGGTGTAGGGCGTGACCGAGCCGGGCGGCTTGGGCGGCACTCGGATAGAGCCGTACGCGGTGCATCCAGCGCAACATTACCTCCAACCCTACCATCGTCGGGTGACATATGTCTGGCACACGCATTTGGTCAAGCCTCCGCCATTCGTGCTTTTCCATGCGCCGCGGCGCTCCGCAGGGCACCAACGCACCGAGCTATCGTCGGCGCTTGCGGCGGGTGTCGCTCGCATCCTACTCGCTACCTGGGTCTGAGATATTCAAACGAAATGTGGGTGTCGGGAGTGGGGACGAATCCCGCGATCGAGTCCTTGAGCACGATCGGTACGGTCACGTGCACGATCGTGATGAGCGGCACCTGATCGTGCACCATCACATTGGCTTGGGCGTAGATGGTCTGACGTTTTGCTTCGTCGGGCGTCGCTTGACCAGCGAGCATCAGTTGGTGAAACGCTTCGTCGCGCCAGAACGAGTAGTTCTGACCGTTGGGCTTGGCCTCGGCCGCGTCCTTATCGAGCAGTGGGTAGAAGAAATCGTCGGGGTCGCCATTGTCACCGCTCCAGCCAATCAAACAGACCGGGTGCTCGCCATGATGGACTTTGTCCAAGAAGACCGCCCACTCAAACGGGTCGAGCGTCACGGTGATCCCGACGGTCTTGAGCTGCGCCTGGATCGCTTCGGCGATACGTTGCGGATCGGGCATGTACGGCCGCGGAATGGTCGGGTAATACAGTTCGGTCGAAAAACCGTTGGGGAAGCCCGCTTGCGCGAGCAACGTTTTGGCTTTGGCGGGATCGTACGGGTAGGCCTTGACCGCCTTGTTTTCGCCCAGCATACCAGGCGGGGTAAAGTTGTCGGCGACCATCGCGCCTTTGGAGTAAAACGCCGCCACGATTTGCGGCAAGTTGAGCGCATATGCGAACGCTTGGCGAACGGCCAACTTGTCAAACGGCGGACGGTCCATGTTCATCGCCAAATACGAGTTGTTGTTTGCCGGCTGATAGTCGACGATCAGGCCGGTCTGCTTGCCCAACTGCGCCGCGTCGTCGGGGCGCGGGTCGGTCAAGATATCGACGTCGCCCTTTTGCATCTCCAGCACGCTGGTCGATTGATCGGGAATATCGCGCACGATGATCTCGGGATAGCCGCCCTGGATCGGATACGACGGGTTGGCGCGTAGCGTCATGTGATCGTCTTTTTGCCACTCGGCCAGCGTATACGGCCCCCAGCCGATGGGATGCAGGCCGTAATCTTGCAGATCGCCACGCACCGCGGTGGGCGACGAGATCCCGAACGACGGCATCGCTAGGTCGTGCAAGAACGGACTGAACGGCCGCTTTAGCGTAAACACGACGGTGGTCGCGTTGGACGCCTGCACGTCGGTGATGAGTCCTGGGAAACTGCCGAACATGCTGGCGTAATATCCGTACGAGAAGTTTCCGTGATACGGGTTGCTGACCAGGCGCCACCGATCGAAATTAAACTTGACCGCATCGGCATCGACGGCCGTACCGTCGGAGAACTTCAAGCCCTTCTTCAGCGTGAACGTCCAAATTTTCCCATCGGCGCCGGTCGTCCACGACTTCGCGATGGCCGGTTCGATGGTAAAGCCGCCGACTTTGAAATCGACCAGACCTTTGACGATCTCTTGAGTGATGTTGAGCGACATGCCGTCGGTGGCTTCGGCCGGGTCCATCGTTATCGCGTCCTTGACGCGGGCAACGATCAGCGGCGCTTTGCCTCCATTTGAGGTTACGCCCCCGCACGCAGTCAACGCCAGGCAGACCAACAAGCCGAGCGCGCTTGCACGCAGATACACACGCTGCACGAGAGCCTCCGTCAATGCGTACGAATGGTGAACGACCACGCTTTGCTGGTGACGTTCCCCGCCAGGTCGGCGACCCGCACCGTTACCCGAACTTGCCCGTCGGGATAGGAAAGTCCCGGGGTGTACTCGATGAATCGCGCCGTTCGGACCGAGTCGGAAGTCACGTCGCGTCCGTTCACCCACAAATTGGCCGACGACGGATTGACCGCTACCGCGTCGGACGTAAACGTCGCATAGATTGCCGGGCGCGCGTTATTGACCGTCGCGCCCGAATCCGGCGCGAAATCCGTGACGCCGGGAGGAGAACTCGACGCCGAGATCGTCGAGGACGATCCGACTGCAAGGGCGTCTTGACCGTTGGCGCGCAGGTGCGCGATGATCGGAACGTCGGCAAAGTTCGCGCCGCTTGGGATGGTGTACGAACCGGTATAGACGCCCGGCTGGCGCTCCGATGCCGAGATTGCGCTGACGTAGGGGCCGATGTCGAAGTTCGCGGCTCCTCTAGGCGTCCCGTGAATGCTGACATCGAGCCGCTCGCCGGCACGTAACGGACCGGTCGCGTTCGTCTGGACCGAAACGATGCCGACGGCCTGTCCCGGCGCGGCCGACGCAGGCGCCACCGGGCGGCTGACCAAGAGTTCGCGCGTCTCGTTGGATTCGATATTGTAGCGCACGGTCACCGCATCGCCGGGCCGCAGGTCGGCGACCGTTGCCGCAACGCCGTCGATTGAGATCTTCGTCGAGCGCGTCGGGACGATCACGTGCCCGTCGTTCAAAACCAATTGCCCGTCGGCCACCGCTTGCACGGTGCCGACGCGCGAACCAAACTCGTCGATGACGTGACGCACGCCGACACGATCGCCGGTGAGCTGCACGAAATCGCCGGGGCGAACATCGGAGAGTTCGCCCGGGATCGTGACCGATGCGTTAACGTCCTGCAGATCGACGATCGCGTTAGGCTCGACCTCGACGGTTCGAACCGATGCGTTAAACGTCAGCGTGATCGTGGGTGGAACCGAATCGAGGTCGATCGCGGTCGCGGTTCCCTGCTGATCGACAACCTTGCCGTGGGTCGTCAAACCGTCGCCCGAACGCCCGACCAACTGCGCGACGATCGTCACGACGTTGGCCGCAGGATCGTACGAGCTTTGGGCACCCAAGACGTTGGTGAAAAAGCGCAGCGGCGCATACAGGACATCCTTGATTTCTATCGGCGGTGCGTCGAGCGCAATCGGCTCGCCGTCGACGAACGCGGTCGCACTGCCGATCCGCAGCGTAATGGTCTTGGCGCCGACGTGCGTGATGACCGCCGTCCCACTGCGGCTGAAATCCAAGCCAAGCGCTTGAATGATTCGCCGAACCGGCACGAACAAGTGGTAGTGGTACACTCGCGGCGACGCGTCTACCCTCAAGCGGTCACCGTTGAGAACGATCGCGATCGGATGGTTCGTTGTAGCGGGTTTGTACTTTGGAGCGACGGCCAGCATCGTTACGGCAAACGTTGCGACAGCCGTGCAGGCAAACCAGCGCTTAACAGATTGCGGAAAAACTCGCGGTGTCCGGATCGGGCCCGAATGTTTCGTCGAAACGAGGAGTGATGAGGAAGCAACGCCGTAGCGTTGTGACCGAAGAGCGACGATGCTTTCGGCGGAACAGGCGGGTTCGAGACGGCGCCGGTGGTTTTTCCGCAACCTGTTAAATCTCAACGTCGCTCCTCCAGCATCTCGTGATAAACGTCGGCCGTCGCGCGCGCGCAGCGGTCCCAACTCAACGTTCGCGCGAGCACTTTCCCCTCATTGACGAGCCGGTTGCGCAAGCCCTCGTTTTCGAGAAGCGTTTCAAGCTGCGCGCGCACCGCCGCGATGTCGCGCGGCGCGAAGGTCAGCACCGACGCCGAAAGCACGCTGGGAACCGAGTCGCTGCACGCGATCACGGGGCAGCCGACCGCCATCGCCTCCAAAAGCGGCAGGCCGAAGCCTTCGAACAATGCCGGGTGGACCAGCGCAACGGCACCGGCATACAACCCGATCAGGATCGCCTCATCGACCTCTCCAAGCGCGACGATTCGCCTTGCCGGCGTACTGCGACGTTGCAGTTCGCCTGAGAAATCGTCCGGGCCGGTCAGGTAGAGATCGACGCCGCATTCCGGCGGTAGTCGCGACCACGCCTCGAACAGCGTCGCCAGATCCTTATGCGTTCGGTGATTGCCGACGTACAGCAGGTACGGCCGCTGCGCTCGCGCCGGACCGACCGGCGCAAAGAAGCGCTCGTTGACGCCCAGTGGGACGACGCGCACCTTGGCCGGATCCACGCCGAGAAAG
Organism: Verrucomicrobiia bacterium; assembly: GCA_035544315.1. Lineage (GTDB taxonomy): Bacteria > Vulcanimicrobiota > Vulcanimicrobiia > Vulcanimicrobiales > Vulcanimicrobiaceae > JALYSX01. The sequence continues at coordinate 3,043 of DATKGB010000172.1, read as the reverse complement.
CGTTGTAAATCGATCGCGGTACGCGCATCGTCGGTGATCACTCGCGCGGCACGCCGCGCCGCCGCGCGAACGACGACGCTATAGTATGCGCCGACCTTCGACTTAAAGAATTCCGGGTAACGCAAGTGAATCAGGTCGTGAATCGTGACGGCCAGCGGTCGCGGCGCGAGTAGCGGAGCGTACTGCGACAAGACGTGCGCCATCGCCGGACGATCGCGACGCATCGCCAGCGGCAGCGTAACCTGCTCGGCAAGACCGAAGTTGCCGCCCCGATCGAAGAACGCAAACGCGAACTCCGGCGCGACGCGCGGCAGTCGGTCTCGCAACTCGTCAACGTAGGCCTTCATCCCGACGGACATCTGGCGCGTCTTACGCGCGTCGACGGCCACGAGCGGTCGCATCAGCGTTTGCCTGCCTTACGTGCGACCACTAGCGCATACGTCGCCGATTTCCAGGCAACGTACCAGCCCGCCGGTCCATCGAGCAGCGCGCCGCGAAACAACATCGCATGGGCGAAGCGCAGCATTGCAATCGCGACGTTGGCGCGCGCGGGTTGCGGCTGTCCGCGCGCTTCAATATCGGTGTATTCGGCGTACTTTGCGCGATACGATGCGACGTCGGGATATGAAAAATGCAAGAGCGTACCGGGAAGAAGGCCGGTCGGCCCGTCGCAAACGTAGGTCTCATGCAGTTGCGCGTCGCTGTCCGCCGCCGGGTGCGCCTGGACGCGCGCGCCGGCAACGCGCATTAAGCGCAGCAAGCGCTCAGCGCGCCACATGCGCAGCGGCTTCCCGCAGAAATAGGTGTCGCGCGACACCCAGTAGCCGTTGCCGTCATCGGGCAATGCCGCGATCGCTTGATGCATCGCGGGATCGAGCGACTCGTCGGCATCCAACGCGAACATCCAGGGCGTGTGTACCTGCGAGAGTGCGTAGCGGCGCGCGTCGACGAATCCGGTCCAATCGCGCTCGATCACGACCGCCCCGTGCGCAACGGCGATATCGCGCGTGCGATCGCTCGAGTGTTCGTCGATGACGAGCACCGGCATACCGGCGGGCAGCGAGGCTAACGCACGCGGGAGATTGCGCTCCTCGTCGCGCGTGAGGATGACGGCGGTAATATCCTCGGCGTTCAGCGGTGCTCGACGCTATGCGCTGCGTCGTGCGCATCGCGTTCCCGACGCATTCCACCCTCGTGACCCAAGGCCGCGCCGATGAAATCGCGATACAGCGGTGACGGCCGGTTGGGCCGCGACTTGAACTCCGGATGGGCTTGGGTTCCGACGAACCAGGGGTGCATCTCTGGCGGCAGTTCGATCGTTTCGACCAGGCGAGTCTTGCCGATCGAATGATGTCCCGAGAAGCGCATGCCGTGCTCTTCAAAGAGCGGCCGGTAGCGGTTGTTGAACTCGTAACGATGCCGGTGCCGCTCGCTGATCTCCAACTCGCCATAAGCCCGAGCGACGTGCGTGTCGGGCTCGATCGTGCACGCGTACGCACCCAAACGCATCGTCCCGCCGTACAGCTCGAGGTTGCGCTGGTCGGGCATGAAGTCGATCACCGGATCGGGTGTGGTCTCGTCGACCTCGCTGCTGGCCGCATCCACCAAACCGCAGACGTTGCGCGCGAACTCGACGCATGCTAACTGCATGCCGTAACAGATACCTAGGAATGGAATCTTATTTTCGCGCGCGTGCTGGATGGCCAGCAGCTTGCCCTTGAAACCGCGCGGGCCGAAACCCGGCGCAACTAGGATGCCGTGCGCGCCGGCTAACACGCCCAGGCCCTCACGTTCGATCTGTTCGGAATCGATCCGTTTGACGTCGACCGCGGTGTGATGGTGAACGCCGGAATGATAGAGCGCTTCGTTGATCGAGATATAGGCATCTTTGAGTTCGACGTATTTGCCGACCAGCGCGATGGTGACGCGGTGAGCGGGATTGAGAATCCGATCGACGATCGCGGTCCACTCTTCGAGGTGCGGCGCGTTGGTCGGCAAGCGCAGTTTGCGGACCGCGGCGTTGGCCAGGCCCTCGGCCTCGAGATTAAGCGGGACCTGGTAGATCGTTGAGGCGTCGACGTTTTGCACGACCGCGCTGACCGGTACGTCGCAAAACAGGGCGATCTTCTCTTTGAGCTCGAGCGGCATCGGAACGGCCGACTGGGTGCGGCAGACGATCGCGTCGGGCGAAATCCCGATCCCGCGCAACTCGCGCACGCTGTGCTGGGTCGGCTTGGTCTTCAGCTCGTCGGCGGCGCCCAAATGCGGTACCAGCGTCAGATGAACGAACATCACGTTCTCTTCACCGACCTCGTAGCGCATCTGGCGGATGGCCTCTAGGAACGGCAGCGATTCGATATCGCCGACGGTACCGCCGACTTCGACGATACAGACGTTGGCGGGACTGCTTTCGGCGACGCGCTTGATGTGCGATTTGATCTCGTTGGTGATGTGCGGAATCACCTGAACGGTCGCGCCGAGGTAATCGCCGCGTCGTTCCTTTTCGATGACCGAATTATAAATCTGGCCGGTAGTGATGTTATTGCAGCGAGCGAGATTGTCATCGATGAAGCGCTCGTAATGACCGAGATCCAAATCGGTCTCGGCGCCGTCTTCGGTCACAAACACTTCCCCGTGCTGATACGGGTTCATCGTGCCGGCGTCGACGTTGATGTAGGGATCGAGCTTTTGGATCGAAACGTCGATCCCGCGCGCCCGAAGCAGCCTTCCGAGTGAAGCCGCCGTGATACCCTTACCGAGCGAACTCACGACGCCGCCGGTAAAGAAAATATACTTCGTCATCTCGGGACGTTGCTATTCCCGGTTAGCGCCCCGGAGCCTGCACCCGAACGTAGCGCTGTCGACCGCCGTAGTCCGTACGCGCCTCGACCCGCGCTAGCGGGAACGCCGCCTGCGTGGCGGCGACCAGCCCGCTCATGACCGGCGGTGCGGCCTCCATCAGCGCGGTGCCTCCGGGCTTGAGCAGGCTAGGAAGCGACGATACGAAGCGACGGTAGTGATCCAACCCGTCCGAGCCCCCGCC
>DATKGB010000171.1:0-8200 GCA_035544315.1 Verrucomicrobiia bacterium | reverse complement strand
GGGAGAGGGGGCCCACGAACGGTCGGGCGATAACCCGGTTCACGTCGTGCGGGGGCAGCAGCATCGCTCGGGCCTTTTCGCACCAATCGTAGAGCGTGGCCAGCGGAACGATCTCTTCGTGAGCGGCGACCTGGAAGACCGAATCGGCCGAAGTGTACAGGATCGGGCGACCGGTGGCGATATGTTCGGGACCCAATTCGTCGATGATCTCGGTCCCCGAGGCGGGCTTATTGCCCAGAGGCGGCTTTCCGACGATGGCCGTAAACTGCTCGATGACCTCCTGCGGAAATCCGTCCGGGTAGGTCGGGAAGGGAATCTCGGTGACGATGCCCGTCATCTCCCAATGTCCGGTAATCGTGTCCTTGCCGCGACTGCGCTCGCTCAGGCGGGCGAGCCGAGCGCGCGGCTGAGTCTGGGCCGAAACGCCCTCGATGTGGGTCAAATTCCCCAATCCCAGACGCTCGAAATTCGGAAGATGCAGGCCCCCGGCGCGACGCGCCACGTTGCCGATCGTGTTGGCACCCGGCGCGTCGGCGAACGCGTCGAAGTCGGGCAGGGCACCGATCCCGCCCGAGTCCAAAACAATCGTCACGATCCGCGTCATACCGCTCGTCGCGTTTCGGCCTTCGCGGCAACGCGCCTCCCCGAGCATGAAACCAACCGCCGCGTCATGAACCTGTTGTTCCTAGCATGAATAAATTACAACATCTCGCGCCGCCGGCAGCGATTCTCACACTTGCATTGCTCCTTCCGCTTGCAGCGCGCGCGGACCAGGCGCCGTCGTCGTCCCTGGCTACACCCACCATCCGCTTGCATGCCGACCACGTCGCGTTCTACTACGATCGCTTCTTGGTCGAAGCCGACGGCAACGTTCGCATCACGACCAGCGACGGGATCACGATGACCGGCGACGCGTTCTCGATGGATCTCAGGCTGAATCGGTTCTTGCTGGCCGGCTCGGTCAGCGTCGCTTCGCGCAGCGGCATGCAAACCGGCGCCGCGGTCTCGGATTTCTTGGACTACGGCCGCATCTACTTCATTCCGATTCTTTCCGAACCCGACCGTTGGACGTTTCTGGACAACGACTTCGCTCATCCGGCCAAGGGTCGCGAGATGCCCGGCGACGCGTTCGCATTTCCCGACCTCTCCAAGAATCAGCCCTATCTTCGCGCGAATGGCGCCTCCATCGTGCCGCGCCAATTCGTCAATTTTCACGACTCGGTCTTGGCGTTCGCCGGTCGCGGCATCGCGCCGATGGGTCCGTACTACATCAACTTTTCGACAAATCGCTACCTTGCGGAAAACTCGTTGACGGGTGCCACCTTCGACGGCACCTGGCAGCTCGCCGGAAGCCCGAACACGATCTCGGCGATTCACTTCCGGTACGATCCTACCAACAAAGCTTACGCGTCGTTCGAACAGCACGTCGCCAACTCGCGCGGATACGCCGTGTTCTCGGTCAACCCAGCAACCGAGGACTCTAAATTTTACAACCTGGTGACCGGCTATGCTTTGACCGATCGCCTGCAAGTTCAGACGTTCACGCAATATCATTTACAGCAGTTCGGTTTTTCCGAACCGCTGGGCGGTCAAGACGTCAGCAACGTGCTGCTCACGCAGGCCTTCCCCGAGTCGTCCCTGCAATTCGATTTCGAGCAGTACAACCTGTGCAATATCTCGGTCTATCCCGACCCCGTTCCCTCCGATGGCCCCGGCGCGACGTATTGCGGCGTCGGCCAGTTCCGTATCACCAACTACACCCACCCTTCGCAAATGACGCTGGGCGTGACCAGCTTCGACCATCATATCGCTAAGACGCCCGTCGTGTTTCGTTGGCGCTACGGCATCGGCAACATTCACGACGCTTATACGCTGCAAAACTTCGGGAACACCAACTACGATACGATCTGGAATCACTACGTCGGGGCGACCATCTTCTCACCGACGATAAGGCTCGGCAGTCGCGAGGATTCTCAGAAGCTCTATTTCCTCAACGCCGCAATCGACTCACAACGGACGTGGTATTCGGTTCCTCACCACGTCGACGTCACCGACGGCATCGCGAGCTTGAGTCGGACTTACGGCCCCAAGTTGAGTGTCTACCTTTCGTACGAGGTGCATCAAGTCGGCGATTACTACAACGGTGGCCAGCAGCTCGTATATACGCCGTACGTTCCGATAATCAACGGAACCACCTATCCTTCGTACGCCGCATTTCAGGGCATCGCGACCTTTCGCACGCTGAGCCTGGGCGCAACCTTTACACCGTCCCCTGACTTCTCATTAGCCTTGCTGGCACGCAGGCATCGCGACTTCCCGATCGCAGAGCCCGGAGAATTTCCGTCGCCCGCACCCAATTATCCCTTCAATACCGTGTTGTACTCCAACACGCTGGGCGAGCCGCCGTACGACATCACCGGCGATATCCGGTTTCGCGTCTCGCCGACGCTGGCGGTCGACATTCAGCGCTCCTACTTCTTCAACTTCGGAAACCAACGTTGGAGTCCGAGCTTCAACGTCCAGGTGTCGCAGTAATGGGTCGGCTGTCTCGCATCGTCGCGATGGTGCTGGTGGGCGCTCTCCTCGCCGCCGACGCACCGATTCGCGTCACGGGTCAAATTCTCGATTTCGAAAAGGGGTTCGTCTTCTTCACCACCGGCGATGGTTTTCGGGTCGCTCCCAACGTCGAGATCCTCGACCTAACCGACGGGCATCCCAGCGCACGCACGCCCCACCCGCGCGACTACGCGCGCGTGACCTTCGATGCGGCCGGAGAAGTGACCGAGATCGAACTGACGGCTAACGTGCTCCCCAACCAGATGACCTATTTGCCACTGCAAAAATTCGCCGTCGCGCTCTCGCCGCCGGCGCCCAACCCCGATCTCGCGTTACCGACTCCGCAACCGGGCAGTCGCGGGATCCTCAACACTTTCACTGGGAAATTGGTGCTCGTCGGTTTCACCGTTGAGGTGCCGCAGGAAACGCCGCTCACCGACAATGTTTACATCATGACCGACCAAAGCGGCTGGAATCCGCAATCGATTCGCATGGATCGAATCGACGCGCTCCATTTTCGCATCGTGCGCCGGATCGCGTCCGGCACGCACTTCAAATATCTCTACACGCGCGGATCGTTGGCGACCGAAGAGCGCGCTCGCGATCGTCTCGAAGCGACGCCGCGCGACTTCGTGGTCTACGACGCCGATACCAAGACGATTCCCGACGTCGTCTACAGCTGGGCCGACCAAAATGGCCCAGGCGGCTTCCAAGTCCCGACCTCGATCCCGACGCCGTTCAACCCGGCACCGTTCCCGAACTTACCGCCCCGTCCGCAGCCGACGCATGCCCCGAACGGGCATCACTGAACCATCACCCGTACCGATTGCCGCGCGGTTGCGCCGCGCGCGTCGACCGCAACGGCGGTGAGCGTGTAGGTACGCCGAAAGAGCGGCGGCAGGTCGGGAACGGTCCACGACAGGCTGAAGACCCCCGCGCCGGTCTTGCGCATCGGTACCGAAAGCCCGAAAACGTGCAAAGCGACGTGGGTCACGTCGGGCGTGGTGCGGATCGTTCCCGCCAGCGTTTGCCCGGGATGCACGACGACCGCTCCGATCGAGTAACTCAAGATACGGGGACCCGGCGCGACGACCGGCGAGGGGAGCGGCGTGGGTGCCGGCGCGGTTGGCGCGGTCGTTGCCGGGGCCGGGGCATATACGCGGCGCGCGACCGGTCGGCGCGTCGTCGGCCCGCTGTGGCTGCCGGCCCCCGACGAACATGCGATCGACGTCGCGCAGACCACGGCTGATAGGCACCACCTCATATTCGGCGTCATGGCGCCCACGTTCGCCGGTGTACGCACGGTTCTTCTGTCCGGCAAGCACACTGCGGCTTGGCGTCGAACGGCTGGGCTCGATGTCCACTCCCAACGCCGCAGGCAATCCGACGCTCAGCGTCGTCGTACCGCTCTTCAACGAGGAAGGCAACGTCGCCGCACTCTTCGACCGCCTGTTTGCGATTCTCGAGCGCTTGCCGGATCGGCCGTCCTTCGAAGCGGTCGTCGTCAACGACGGCAGCACGGACGGGACGCTCGATGCCGTTCGCGATCAGATGCGCAAACGCCGCAATGTCGTTCTGGTCAATCTGTCGCGCAACTTCGGACACCAGTTGGCTGCAACGGCCGGAATCGAAATCGCGCAGGGCGACGCGATCGTCCTCATGGACGGCGATCTGCAAGACCCGCCCGAACTGATCGAGCAATTCCTCGAACGCTGGCGCGCGGGTTTCGACGTCGTCTATGCGATTCGACGCAAACGTAAGGGCGAGAGCCCGTTTAAGATTTGGACGGCGCGCGCGTTCTACCGCGTCATCAAGCGCCTGACGCGCGTCTCGATTCCGGTGGATACCGGCGACTTCCGTTTGATGTCGCGCCGCGTCGTCAACGCGCTCAAGCGGTCTCCCGAGCGCCATCGCTTTTTGCGCGGCATGGTCAGTTGGGTCGGCTTCAATCAAACCGGCGTCGAATACGACCGCGACGAACGCCTCTCGGGCGAAACCAAATACCCGCTCCCCAAAATGATTCGCTTTGCCATCGACGGCGTCACCTCGTTCTCCGACGCCCCGCTGCGCTTTGCATCCTACATGGGGTTCTGCGTCTCGATCGTCGCGCTCATCTATGCGCTGATGGTCGTGGGTTTCAAACTCTTTAACCTCAACGCTCCGGGCTACACGCGCGGCTGGGCCTCGATCATCGTCGCCGTCATCTTTCTGGGCGGCGTCCAGCTGATCGGCATCGGCATCTTGGGCGAATACATCGGCCGCATCCACGACGAGGTAAAAGGCCGCCCGCTGTATTTAATCAGCGATATCGAACGAAGCGATCGCCAACCCTAAACGGTTGCGTAGACGAGCGGGCGCGGTTCGGGTGGAGTTTCGGATATGGTGAAGGCGCGTTTGATTTTCTTGGCGTGGCCGTGGGGGCCGTAAATCTCGGCTAGAGGTTGGCCTTTTTCGATGCGATCGCCGGTGCGCACGCCGACCTTGATGCCGCCGACCGGGTCGCGGGCGGTTAGATCGCGGGCGATGTTGCCCAAAGCGACGGCGTCCATGCTGTGCACGAAACCGGATTGATCGGCGAGCAGCGATTCGTGTTGCGTTGAAACCGTCATGGCTTCGAAGCCGGCGCGCGAGCCACGCTGGGCTTCGATTAGTTCGACGAATTTTTCGTAGGCGGCGCCGGAATCGAGCGCGCGGGTGGCCGTTTCCAACGGATTGGCGATTCCGGAGAGATCGAGCATCGTTTCGCAGATTTTTAGGCAAAGCGTGCGGACGCGCGGGACGTTGTGGTTCCCGCGTAAGAATTCGCGGGCTTCGATAACTTCGATGCCGGTGCCGATCGATTGGCCGAGCGGTTCGTTCATATCCGAAACGATGGCACGCGCGCGTTTGCCGAACTCTTGCGAGATCGCGACGAGCGCTTGGGCGAGTTCGATGGCGGATGCGGGGTCGTTCATGAAGGCTGCGGCCCCACATTTGACGTCGAAGACGAAGGCGTGCGCGCCGCCTGCGACTTTCTTACTGACGATCGACGCGGCGATCAGGCCCATATTGGGAACGGTCCCGGTACGATCGCGTAGGCGATACAGGCGTTTGTCGGCGGGAACGAACGCGTCGGTCTGTGTGGCGATCGCGCAACCGATGCGTTCGACTTGACGGACGAACGCGTCCATCGACAAGGCGACGTCGAAACCGGGAATGGTTTCGAGTTTGTCAATCGTGCCGCCGGTGTGACCGAGCGCGCGACCGGAGAGCTTAGCAACGTGGCCGCCGGCGGCGGCGACGACCGGCACGGCGATCATCGAGATGACGTCGCCGACCCCGCCGCTGGAATGTTTGTCGACGACCACGACGTCGGTAGGGTATTCCAGCCGCTGTCCGCTATCGACCATCGCGCGCGTCATGGCGGCCGACTCCTTGGTCGAGAGTCCGCGCCACACGCATGCCATCGCCATCGCCGCCATCTGAGCGTCGTCGACGGTACCGTCGACGTACGCGGAAACGATCGCCTCCCACTCCGTGGGTTCTAATTCTTCTCCCTGACGTTTGCGCTCGATGGCGCGGCGCATAGACATGTCGTCCATCGCGCTGGGTTTCGCGCTCGCTGCGACGAAGCCCGCCGCATGCACTATTCTGCGGTGGTCGATCAGGTTGGCCACGCATCGCCGCTCGATCCGCTGAGCGTGCTGGGCTTCGCGCTCGTCTTTCTTGGAGTCGCGCACCTCACCGCGCGCCGTCCGGTGTACGGGCTGGCATGTCTGATCGCGAGCATTCCGTTCGCGCTCTATCGCGACATCCTGGGCACGACGCTCACGCTCCCCAAAGTCGTCCTGCTCGGCGTCATCCTCGGCCTCTTCACCTACGTCGGCGTGCTGCGCGAGTTGCGCGCGCGCCCGGCATCCGCTTTGCTGTCGGCCGGCGGATTGGTGTTTGCGGCTACTGCCATTTCGATCGCGCAGGCATCGGTTTGGGAGCCGGCAGTTCGTGAAACCCTTAAGGTAGTAGAATACCTGGCGATCTTTGCGTCGGCTTTTCTGTGCTTTCGTCTCGACCCCGACGAGCACATCTTGCGTTGGGCAATTGCAGCAACGACCGGTGTCGTCGCGCTGCTGGCTCTCGGACAAGAGATTGTCGGTTCGCCTTCGGGGCTGTTGTTGAACAACGTCGCCATTCCACGAATTGCCGGACCGCTCGAAGGTCCCAACCAACTCGCCGGCTACCTTGAGATATCAATTGCGATCCTCGGTGGTCTAACTTGCGTGCGCCGAACGCGCGAGGTTGCCGTCGCCCTCGCGCTCGTGGCGTTCGCCGACGTGCTGACGTTTTCGCGCGCCGGCCTGATGGGCGCCGTCGTCGCGATCGTCGTCCTTGCGATCGTCTATCGGCGCTCTGCCATGGCCATGGTTGCTCCGCTGGGTTGCGGCCTCGCGTTGGGCGTGCTGGTCACCGGCCTGTGGGACCAGGTCGCGCATACGCTGGACCTGTTTCGTTTTTCGCGAGCCGGTTCGAGTTACACGGGGGGCGTCGGCACGCGCTCGGAACTCTGGCGCGCCGCGATCCAACTGTGGCGCCAACATCCGCTGCTCGGCGTAGGCGCGGGAAACTTCGAACTCGATCTCCCCCGCGTCGGACTGACCACAATTCGTACGCACGCCAACAGCCTCTACCTGCAAACGCTGGTCGAAGGCGGACTGCCGCTTTTCTTGGCCACGCTCGCGCTGCTGACGACAGCCATCGTTTCGTTCGCCCGCGGTGCGGCGCGTTCGCCGTTCTGCGCGGGTGCGCTCGCCGCAACGATCGCGCTTAGCGCGCATCAGTTTTTCGATCTACTCGTCTTTTACCCAAAAGTCGGCGATTGGTGGTGGGCGATCTTAGGAATGGGCGCGGCCGCTCTGGCCAACGCTCGCACGCCGTGCGACTGATTCTCCTAGTTCCAGCCGGGTTGGCGATCGGTTCGCTGTTCGAATGGTTCGTCGTTCGCCACGCACCGCAATCGTTGGCCGCCGATCTCGCACAGCCCCTGGCCGTTGCGACCGCGTGGCACGGTATCGGCTTGTGGGTGCTCGTCGCGTTAGGGACCGGCGCCGCGATTGCCGGCGTCGGCTACGTGACGACGATCCGCGCGCTGCTCGCTCGCGAGCGCTCGCGCCCGCTCGTTCTTCTTGCCGTCGTCGCGGCGGCGTGCGGGCTCGGATTGGCTGCAGCGTTTTTCGCGCCGGTCATGCTTTCCAGCGATGTTTACGCCTACGCGACCTACGGCGAGATGGCGTTACGCGGGCTCGATCCCTATTCGCACGCGCCGCTGACGCTCGCCGATCCGATTTTCGCGGCGACGATCCGGCAGTGGGGCAATCCGCCGCCGGTCTGCGTCTACGGCCCGCTGTTCGTTGCGATTTCGCGCGCCTTGGTCGCCGCGACCGCCGGCCTAGGCGTCGCGGCGCAGCTCGACTGGCTTCGCGCCCTTGCGATGTCGGCACTCTTAGCGTGCGTTCCGTTGGCATATCTGGCCTTCGCGTCCCTCGGGCAGCGCGCGCGTTTGGTCGCGGCCGCGGCGATCGCGCTCAACCCCGTCGCGATCTGGTCGGCCGCCGAAGGCCACAACGATGCGTTGCTTTTGGCGTTCGCGCTTGCGGGTTTCGCGCTGGTT
>DATKGB010000170.1:0-25681 GCA_035544315.1 Verrucomicrobiia bacterium | reverse complement strand
TCGCCGGCATGTGCCGGTAAAGCCAACGACGCGAGCATCGCAACGGTGGCGATAGAGAACAATTGTTTCAAACCGGTTTTCATAGGTGAGATAAACCTCCACGGTAGAGTTAGGACGGCCCGCACATGACAAGTGCACTACCAAGCTAACGTTCGGCAGCGCCGAGTAGTTCCCGCCACAAAGATGCCGGCCGCGGCTGCGATCGCCTGACGATTCGCACAATGCGGCTCGACATCACACGCGGCATCACGATGCGAAACAGCACCGCGACCGACGGCGCTTGTACTGTCAGTCTGCCCGCTACAGATGCGCGATGTGGACGAATCCGTGGCCGCGAAGCGCGATATGCTCGTTCGGACCTTTGGTGGAGTACGGCTCGTGGACGGGGAGCGCTTCTCCGGTGCATTCGACAGTGGCGAACAGATGCGCGCCGACGCGGGCTCTCGTCGCCGCAAGGCCGGTAAATCGCACGGTCTCACCGGCACGCGCCGTGAGTGTTTCGTGTGGTCCGGCGTCGCGGTACGTGTAGCCGTCCATGATCGGCTGCCCCATCTGGCCGGCACCGCCATGATGCGTTGGGGGTACTTCCTCGACCCCGACCGCGTCAAACCTGACACAGACCTGGGTCTCGTTCGTCACGGTGACGACCTGCGTACCGGCGTTCGCCGGCGCGCCGGCGGCGAAGAGTCCGCACAACGAAACCGCGAGTGCGACAGAGATGAAGCGGGTGGACATACGGTGTTCTCCCATTGCGAGCAAGTGGCCGACCACCACCTGTCTCCGGAACGTTCGCAATTCCGCGAAAAGTTCCCAGGGAGCGATCAGCCCTCGAGGCGCCGGTCTTCCGGCTTCGCGTTCGGGAAGAATAGCTTGAGCGATTCAAAGCGTTTCTGCAGCGATTGCAACACTTCACCGACGAGGTGTTTCGTCAGATCGAAGTTGTCGCGTCCGACCGCAAGCATCGAGCCTAGATTGCTCCCCTTGCCTTCCGGAATACCGGACTTCTGCAACAGCGCGATCGCGCCGCCGCCGGCGCGGTACAGCGACTTCCCGTGGAAAGTTCGCAGGGCGCCTTCTATCCGACGGCGTTAGCGAATTCACGTCTTAGGGTCCCCCGAGACGATGCTCTCGCCCGGCACGCCGAGCACGATCGCCGAAGCGATCGCGACGCACGAAGACGATCCGCAGGCGATGGCACGCGCGGCCGTGACCGACGTGATGCACACGAAGTACGGCGTTCCCGGCGACACGTTCGGCCCGGCAGCCGCGTTCGACGTGCTCGATCTCGATCCGCAAAAGATCGCGACCATGCGCGCTGGGGTCAAGGCATTCAACGACGCGGCCGCATCGGCAGCACACGATCCCAGTGCGCGTGCGGCGGTACGCGACGACGTCAACTCTGTCGACGGCATGGTGCGCTTCCCCGAATCGAAGGGGCTACCGTGGCACGCCGATCGCCCGGCGATGGCGACCTACGATGCCATCGCAAGCGATGCGCGCCTGAGCGACGACCTCCGCGCGAAGGCGGGCGCCGCCGAGCGCGACGTCGATGCGCTCGTGCTCGCGCATCGAGAAAGCCACGGCTTCGCACCGTTCGGCGGAAGCGACTACGCCGACGCCGTCGGACCGACCGTCCATCTCCCGACCGACAAGAAGCAGATCGACCCGTGGGCACCCGCGATCAGCGAGACCGACAACGCCTTCTATAAAGCGACCGACGCGTCCGATCTCGTCAACGCACTGGCGTAAGTGTCGCTCACGGTGAGCAACTCCCCGTCTCCGCGATCATCGTCCGACGTCTCGAAGCCGCCTAGGAGCGCGAACAGACATCGCGCGAGGCGTTCCCCGCCTCGCGGTATGCCCTTGTCTACAGGCGTTGGACGAACGCTCGATCAGTCATAGCAGAACGACTTTCCGGTCTCGGAAATTCCGCTATTGACGACGTCGAACATCGCAAGGCCGTATAGAATTCTCCCGTTACCACACACGTGCGGCGAAAAGGCGACCTTGAAGAATACCGCATGCTCCCCGGGCAAGGTGGCCACGATGTGGTAGTGCGTGCCCGCTGCGAAGCAGCATTTCGTGGAGGTCCACGCCCACCCCGGCTGAATTGTCGCGGACTCGACGACGTGCCCGGTCGTGTACTCCAGCGAAACCTTGATGGTCTCCTTTGTCATATTGTGTACGCGGATCACGCCCTCGGCGTCGCCGGCATGTGCCGGTAAAGCCAACGACGCGAGCATCGCAACGGTGGCGATAGAGAACAATTGTTTCAAACCGGCTTTCATAAGTGAGATAAACCTCCACAGTAGAGTTAGGACTGCCCGCACGTGACGGGTGAACTGCCAAGCTAACGTTCGGCGGCGCCGAGAAGTTCCCGCCGCAAAGTTGCCGGCCGCGACGTCGATGCGCTCGTGCCCGCGCATCGAGAGAGCCGCGGCTTCACACCATTCGGCGGGAGCGACTACTCCGACGCCGTCGGCCCGACCGCGCATCTCCCGACCGACAAGAAACAGATCGACCCGTTGGCGCCCGCCATCAGCGAGACCGACAACGTCCCCGCCTCGCGGTATGCCTTTGTCTACGGGCGTTGGACGAACGCTCGATCAGAAATAATAGCAGTCCAACTTTCTGATCTCGGAAATTCCGTTATTGGCGACGTCGAAGAACGCAACGCCGTATGGAAATTTCCCGTTATAATGACACACGTGCGGCGAAAAGGCGACCTTAAAGAACACCGCATGCTCTCCGGGCAAGGTGGCCACGATGTGGTAGTGCGTGCCCGCTGCGAAACAGCATTTCTTGGAGGCCCACGCCAACCCCGGCTGAATTGTAGCGGACTCGACGACGTGCCCGGTCGTGTACTCCAGCGAAACCTTGATGGTCTCGTTTGTCGCATTGTGTACGATGACCACGCCCTCGGCTTCGCCGGCATGTGCCGGTAAAGCAAAAGATGCGAGCATCGCAACGGTGGCGATGGAGAAAAATCTTTTCAAACCGGTTCTCATAGGTGAGACAAACCTCCACAGTAGTTAGGACGGCCCGCACATGACGGGTGCACTGCCAAGCGAACGTTCGGCAGCGCCGAGAAGTTCCCGCCGCCAAAGATGCCGGCCACGGCGAAGCGGGGTCGTTGATCTCGACGTAGGCACGAATCGCCTCGGCCATGTACTCGTCCAAGCCGGTGTGAAGCTGGCTCGGTCTGGTGGACACTTTCGGCTTAGCCGAGAAGGGTCCATCCAATGGCAAAAAAACATCCTCGATCCTACCCCGTGGAGTTCCGACGGACGATCCTCGACCTCGCGGCGACCGGCCGCGACGTAGAAGAGCTCGCGCGCCAGTTCGACGTAGCCTCGCAGACGATCAGGAATTGGGTCAGGCAGGCCGATCTCGATCGCGGCCGGCGCACCGACGGCTTGACGAGCGCCGAGCGAGACGAACTCGGCCGACTTCGTAAGGAAAACAAACAACTCAAGGTTGAGCGGGAGATCTTGGGAAAAGCGGCGGCCTGGTTCGCTCGCGAGACGGATTCGATTCCACCGAAGCTTTCGAATTCCTGAGAGCGTATCGGGCCGTATGGCCGGTTCGAACACAATGCCGCGTGCTGGGCGTCTCGACCAGCGGCTTCTATGCTTGGCATCAGCGGGAGCCGTCATCCCGCGCGATCGCCGACGACGAACTTGCGGAAGTCATGCTCGGATTCTACACGCAATCGGACGATACGTACGGTCGTCCGCGGCTGCATGCGAAGTTGCGCGAGCATGGCTTCTTCGCTTCGCGTGGCCGTGTGCGTCGCCTGATGCACGAGTATCGGCTCGTCGGCGCTCACCGGCGGCGCGGTTTTACCGTTACGACACAACGGGATAGGAACATGCGGCCAGCTCCTGATCTGGTCGACCGCAACTTTCATCCCACGGGTCCCAACCGCTTGTGGGTCGACCAACCGACCACGCGTCGGAGCGTTGGGACGACCTCACCCCCTTGGAACGAGCCGAAAGCCCTCCCTCTGCTGGTCGACAAGACCACCTACCAGCCAAACGGGACCGTCAACCCTGACTGCCTTCGCATCGTGGCCTACGGGCGAGCATTCATCGAGCCAGCGGGCATCAGCAAGCACGAAAGGAGGCAATCGGCTCGATCCAAAGCGGTGTGAGTAAACTCATGTCTCAGCGTCCCCCGAAACGATGATCTCGCCCGGTGCGCCGACGTCGGTCGCGCACGCGATCGCCGCAAACATCGACGACCCGCGCGCGATGGGCAAAGCGGTTGTCAAGGATGTTATGGGAACGACATATGACGGCGGCATCGAGCGCTATAGCGGTGCGGCGGCCTTCGACGTGCTCGATCTCGATCCCAAAAAACTCGACATGGTACGCGACAACGTGAAATCGCTCAACGATGCGCTGGTCGGGGCGGCGCACGATCCGGCGATGCGCCGGGCAATTCGTCAAGACGTGCGCTCGATCGACGGCATGACGCGCGATCCGGACCTTGCGGCCCAGCATCTTCCATGGCAAGCCGACCGTCCGGCGATAGCGGCATACGATACGATCGCACGCGACGCCCGATTGAGCAGCGACGTGCGCGCAAAGGCTGCCGTCGCAAGCAAGAGCGTTGGCGACATCGTTCTCGCGCATCGCGAAAGTCACGGCTTCGCACCATTCAACGGCGCCGACTACTCCGACACTGCCGGCCCGACCGCGCACTTGCCCGTCTCGCCCAAACAAGTCGACCCGTGGGCACCGGCCATTAGCGAAACCGACAACCGATTCTACCAAGAAACCGACGCCGCCGATCTCACCAACGCATTGGCTTAGGCTTGCGAAACGCGTCGGAATTCGAAATCGCCTGGGATGCTAATTCCCTCGCTCGACGGCGCGGCTGGCGCTGCGATGGGCGAGCGCCATGATCGTGAGCATCGGATTCACGCCGGATGCCAGCGGAAAGACGCTTGCGTCCGTCACCAAAAGTTGCTCGATGCCGTAGACGCGGCCCACACCGTCGACCACGCCGCGGTCCCGGCGTTCGCTCATCCGTGCCGTCCCCATTTGATGCGCCGAGAAGAGTCCGACGCGATTGGCCGCTAACGATGCCCGATCGAGGTCGCGTTGGAACTTCACGCGCGTCGCGGCATTGCCGTCGCGTTCCAGGGTCAGAGGCTGGTTATGTAACGTGCTGACGCGAAGCGCCCCGGCAGCGATCGCGAGGTCGCACATGCGCGAGATTCCCGCGCGTAGATGGTCGGCGTCGTAGGGGTCCAGGCGATAGCGCACCGTCGGATGTGCGTCGGTGGTCACGTGCCCTTCCCCGCGATCGCGTACGATCGCAATCAATGCCGCAGCAAACCGCGACCGTCCCATCATCTGCGCGTGCGCCTCGCGCCCCAACCACGGCGTCGAGAGCGCGGCCAATCCCGGATGAGCGGGCGCCACTTCGAGAACCACGCCATAGGCATCGGCAAGTTCGGCAAACTCATCGCTTAACGCCGATTGCGCCGGGCCGATCCACGTTTCGATCGGCTGCGCGAACTCGGCGAACACCCCGGTGGTCGGATGCAAATGTAAATGCGCGCCCAAATGCGACGAGCGAACGCCGGCGCCCGCGAGCAACTTCGGCGTACGCAAGGTCCCGGCCGCGCAGGCGACCAGCGGAGCGCGGAAGGTCTTCGCCTCCCCGTCGATGCGCGCGCACACGCCGACGGCCCGCCCATCCTCGACGAGGATCGCCTCGACCGGAGAGTTTGCGCTCACCCGGCCTTCGCGCTCGAGAACGTCTCGCAGAAACGTCCGGTCCGTCGATCCTTTGGTTCCGTACGCGCACCCGAACGGGCAGTAGCCGCATCCATCGGTCGTGCATGGGGCGTTGCGCGGTTGCGCAGAACACGACCACGCTAGCGCCTGCGCGCCGCGTAGCAATGCGGCATTGTTCGCGTTGTGTCCGCTCGCCGGCGCGATTGCTAGGCGCTGCGCGATCGCGTCGTAGTGCGCGCGCAACGCTTGGTTGAACTCCACGCCTTCGCTCGAGCGTTCCCATTGCGCGGCGACCGCATCGCGCAGACGCAAGGACGTCGACCAGTTCACCGCCGTACCGCCGCCCACACAGGCGCCGGCCAAAATCGAAACGCCTAGGTCATGGCTCGCGCAGAGGCCGGACTCCAAGTAGAGTTCGGCAAACGCGTCGAGTTCGCGTTGTTTGCAACCTCGTCTGCCCACGGTCCCGCCTCGAAGACGCCGACGCGCAACCCCGCGCGCGCGAGGACGCTCGCGGCGACGGAGCCGCCAGCGCCCGAACCAATCACGATCGCATCGAAGGTTGAGGGCATATCGCCGGTCACCGGCGCCCGTGTCGCGAGCTCCGGCACGTCGGAACGCGGACCGGGATAGCCGATGCGCTCCCATGTCCGATTTCGCGCGGCTCCGTCGTCGCCGGCATACGCGATGAAGAGTGCCAGCCGCACGAGCGCCGCGTAGCCGGTGCGCAAATCGGCGAGCGGGCTGCGCGACATCGCTCGCAGATAGCGTGCGCGACCTTCGTCGTCGCAGCTCGCAAACGCGATCGCTCGCCCGGTGCAGAGAAAACCGAACGCGCGCGAACCAAACGCGCGCAAGAGGAAGCGTAACTTGCCGGCGCGCGCCGGAGAGAGACGATCGATCGCAACTGCCATCTGCACGGCACCGTCTCGCGGCGCGTCGGGAGGCGCAACCGTTGCGTAGACGGCTTCGAGAATATCGAGATTCCCAGCAATGGTAGCGCCTTCGCACAGAGCCGGTGGGCGGATGACAGGCGGCATCGGTTAATGCAGCAGATCGACGCGCTGGGGGTAGATTGGCCGATTGATGATTCGTTCGAGCGCTTGCGGCCGCGCGGTCAATGCGAAGTCGGCGAAATGCGCAAAGCTTTCGCGCTCGGCCTCGCCTTCGGCGAAGCGTTCGTTTTGAGTGAGATCGACTTTGCCGTCGACGCGTAAGAAGCGCGCGTAGCGTCCGTCGTCGTCGATCCCGGTATCGACCAGTCCCGCGTCGGCAAAAATTCGCAGCGCCGCGGCGACGGTGCGTTCGTCGGCTTTGTCGAGTTCGAGCGTCCGCGCCACGTCGGTATGGGCCATCCGCAGGATGCCTTCGTGCGCGATACCACGCATTCCGCGGTAAAGTTCGCGCAGCACCGACAGCGTCGGTGCCGAACGGTCGATGATGAAGTCGTTAATGCGACGGTCGGCGTCGCCGAACAGCAGGTGGATCTGGGCCGGCGCGCCGTCGCGACCGGCACGTCCGGCCTGCTGGTTGAAGGTCGTGAAGTCGAAATTGAGATGGTACAGCACGACGTTGCGCACGTCGGGCAAGTCGATTCCTTCGCCAAACGCCGAGGTAGCGACGACGACGCGCAGTGCGCCCTGGCGAAAGAACGCCTCGACTTGCAGGCGATCCGCTGTCGGCATGCCCGCGTGGTAGAACATCACCACATCGCCTAGACGTTTGCGTAGCGCTTCGGCGGCTTTCTGGGCTTCCAGGCGAGACATGCAGTAGACGATCGTCTTGCCATCGCTCGCATCCGACACCAAATCGCCTAGATACCCGAATTTGTCTTTGGTATTGCGCGCGTCGATCACGTGAAGGTTCTCGCGCACGGTCGGATCGATGACCCAGGCGTCGATTCCAAGTTCGCTTCGAATGTGGGCGAAAGCATCGTCATCGGCGGTAGCCGTCAGCGCCAGAATTTGCGCCGGTCCAAGCGAGGCGATCGTCCGACCCAGTTTTCCGTAGGCGGCCCGATGTTTGGATTCAAACAAATGGTGCGCTTCGTCCACGACCACCAACGACGGTTGGCTGCGCGCGCCGAACGACTCGCGGTGAAACTCTAAGAACTCCGGGGTTGCCAGTACGAGATCCCACGTGCCGTCGCGCAGGGCGGTAAACAGTTCCTCGCGCTCGTCGGGCGCGATCGAACCATTGGCGCGCAAAATGCGCAAGCCGAGCGGGTCGAGTTTGCGTTTGAGGCCTTCGTATTGATCGTTCGCCAACGCGCGCAACGGGTAGATCGCCAGCGTTTTTTGCCCGCTTTCGAGCGCGCGCAGCGCGGCTGGATATTGAAAGCAAAACGATTTCCCGCGGCCGGTTCCGAGTACTGCCAACGTGTTTTTGCCAGCGTCGATGCGCGCCATGACTTCTTCTTGAGCGGCGTGCGGGCGATGATCGCCGATCAGCGCTTCGCGCACGTGTCGTGCGTCGCCGCCCCACGATTCGCGTGCGGTTTGGGCTTGCGCCGGCGAAGCGACCGCGTTACGCCGCCAGACGAAGATATTGACGCCGCGGTGCTTCTGTGGAGCATCCCCCGTCGCAGAGCCGCCCGTTAGAGAAGCTACCCGCGCGCGATAGATGACACCCGCGTCGATTGAGGGCGCGATCTGTTTGGCGATCTGCGCGCGAATGAATCCGACGTGAAGGTTCCCGTTGCGCACGGCGATGGCGTTGGGATCTTTGGGATTGTCGGGTTGGCGCACCAAATCCAGCTCTTGCTCGTCGCGCAAGCCGATGACGACATCCTGGCGCCCCTCAAATGACACGCCGACGACCTTGGTATGAAACGATTCCGCGTCCGCAATACCGGCAAACGCTTGCCGATCGAGAAACTGGTCGCGCCGCGCAAACGCATCGATAACAAATGCGGTGACGCCCTTCGCGAAGCTCGGGATGACAGAGTTGTCCGAAGCAACGCCCTTCGACAAGGCGGCCAGGGCGCGCTCGAAAGCCGCCTCCGAACGCGTCGGAGGCGGGAGCTTCTTACTCTTGCTCGTGTTCGGAGGGCGGCTGCTCATCGGTTGCCGGCAGATCGTCGAAGCCTTCGAAGTTCAGTTCGACCTCTTCGTGTCCTTTCGCGAGCGCGTCTTCGTCCAGGCCGGCGTTCTGGGCGTCGAGCGGATCGTATTCCGGATCGACGTCGCTTGCGTATTCTGCGGTCTCGGCGGTCGCGACGGTGCTTTCACCGGGTTTGCGTTTATAGCGCGCGGGCCCGGTCGAGGGTTGACGCGGTGCCTTGGCTTTCGCGCGGCGTTCGCGCCGCGCGGCCACGATATCCTCACGGGCGATGCCGCTGCGACTGCTCCCCAGCGCGGCCGATTCGGCCCGAGCGCGCGCGCTCGTCCCGCCGCCGACAAACCCAGCCGCACGGCGTTTGGCCGCCGCGGCTAGTTGGCGCGTGCGGAACACGAGCACCAGCGGAGCCGAAAAGAAGATCGAATGATAGCCGCCCGAGCAGATGCCGACGAGCAGCGCGAACGCGAAGTTCTTGAGCGACGGACCGCCCAACGCCAGCAGCGCGACCAGCGTGATCGCAACGGTCGCCAGCGTGTTGAGCGAACGCGTCATGGTCTGCTTGATCGAATCGTTGACGATCTTCTCGTAGGGCTGACCGGCCATCACTTTAGTATTTTCGCGAATACGATCGAGAATGACGATCGTGTCCATCACCGAATAGCCGATGACCGTCAGGACCGCAGCCAAGAACGCGTCGTCGGCACGTCTGTCGGCCATCGCGTAGATGCCGATCATCATCGCGGCGTCGCGCACCAGCGCGACGATCGTCACCAGGCCGAATATGTAGTTCCACCCGAAGCGGAAGGCGATATATAGGAACTGGATGCTCAGCGCGATGATCAGCGCCAATATCGCATTGCGCAGGTATTCGCTGCCCAGCGACGGTCCGACCGCGGTGATCGACGACGCGTTACGATCGACCGTGCCGGCTTTGTCTAGCGCCGTCCAGAGCGGTTTTGAGTCATTGGCGAACGAGGTTTGCGTGGTAATCGCATACCCGTTGCCTTTGGCACCGGAAAACGTGTTGATTTGCTGATCTTGCAAGTTCAACGGCGCGACCGCGGCTTTGACCGCATCTAGACTCACCGACCCGGTGAAGGTCGCATCGATTTCGGTACCGCCCGTAAACGACAGACCCAAGCGCAGCATATGGCTGGGCTGGAAACCTTGACCGCCTTGGAAGCCGTGGTAGATCATCGCGCCAAAGCCCAACGCGATCAGGACATACGAGATGTTTGAGACCGTGCGGAACCAACCGACAATATTCCAATTTAGACGACGAAACAGCATCGGTTAAGCCCCCGCTTTCGCGAACACGCCGATGTCTTCGGTCTTAACGCCATACAACTCGGGGCTGGTGAGAAGGTTGTTGTCGACCAGCGCGTCGACGAAGAAACGCGTGATGAACACGGCCGTGACCAGCGACAGCACGGTTCCCCAGAACAGCGTGAAGGCAAAGCCTTTGACCGTTCCGGTGCCCAGCCAGTAGAGCACGCCCGCGCCCACGATCGTGGTGAAATGACTATCGAAGACCGCAGAAAACGCGCGCGCGAAACCGACCCGCACGGCCGCGCGCATGCTCTTGCCATGCCAGAGTTCTTCTTTGATGCGTTCGAAGATCAGGACGTTGGCGTCGACGGCCATACCGATCGAGAGCACGAAACCCGCGATGCCGGGCAAGGTCAGGGTGGCGTGCGCGATCGAGATCAATCCAAACATCATCAGCACGTAGATGACCAGCGCGAGGTCGGCTAGGAAGCCTGGCAGGCGATAGACGAAGATCATGAACAGCAAGACCACGCCCAACCCCAGCATCGAAGCGTACATCGACTGGAGCAAGTCGATTTTGCCCAGCGTCGGTCCGATCGATTCCTTTTCGACGAATACGATTTTGGCGGGCAGCGCGCCGGAGTTCAGTTCGTTAGCCAGCAGAATCGTCGCATCTTGCGAACCCATGTTGGTGATCTCGCCTTGATCGGCAATCGTGCTGTTGATCGTCGGCGCCGACATGTAGCGATGATCGACGAAGATGCCCAGCGGTTTGCCGATATTGGCGCTCGTGAGATCGGAAAATCGCTTAGGGTCCTTGGTATAGAACAAGACCAGCGGCGCGCCGCCGCTTTGCGTAAATCCGGCCTGCGATTGTTTGAGGTCCTGGCCCGAGTAGACGACCGCTCCGGACAACGCGTAGGCCGTCTGCGCGACGTACTTCTCGGCGGCGGCCTTCTCCTTAGCGCTGATGTTCGGGGTGGTCAATACTTGCAATGCCTGCTCGGCGGTCTGCGCGACGTTGGCCGGCACGATCTTGAACTCCAAGACCGCGATCTTCTTGAGGAGCGCCTCGGCCTCGTCGGGGTTCTTGACGTTTGGCAACTCGACTAGGATCCGATCCGAGCCGACTTTGCTGATCTGGGGTTCGGCGACGCCCAGACCGTTGATACGTCGGTCGATGACTTCGCGGGTCTGCTCCTGAACGCCCGAGGTGATCGTCGGGACCTCAGCCGTCGGATAGAGTTGCAGCAGCAAACGCGAGCCGCCTTGCAAGTCCAGACCAAGATGGATCTTGGATTGCAACGGCAACATCTGCACGAGTGAAAACGCCACGATGGCGGCCACTACGAGGGCTTTTATGGGGGTCTTTAACGTATTCCAGGTCATGACGCCTACCGAAAAAAAGAGGGACACCGGGCACGTTGCGCACGGCAAACTTCAGCAGTGTAACAAGCCGGGGTGCCAGCGTCAAATGACGGGCTGGGCCCTCTTCCTCGCAGCCCTCGACAGTCCCCTCAAGGAAGCTCCTGGGTGCCCGTTAGGCACCCGCCGGAGGTGGCCGTCCGACCATTCCGGCCGGATGCAGCGGGAGCTCGCTGGGCAACTCATGGTAGCCGAACACTTCGATCCGAAGGCCGGATCGACTCAAGAATTCGGCCAGCAGCGGCCGCATCGCCGCCGTACAGACCAAGGCCGGAGCGACGGGCTCCTCGTCGAGATAGGTCTCGACACGGTCGCGGACCGCGATCGCGTCGGCCGGGTCGGGGGCCGCTCCCGGGGTGGCCCACGTTTTCGTGAGGTCGCGCTCGAACTCGGGATCGAGCACCAGCGGTTCGAGCCCGTCGAGCCCGCGACGCTTGAGCATCGCCGGCACCAACAGGTGCCGCGCCGCTTCGCACAGATCGCGCGGATCGCGACTGCCGGCTTCGATCATCGCCTCGAGAACGGCGATCGGGTCGCGCGGCCAGACGCGCTCGCGCAACAGCAAGCCGAGCGCGCGATGCAACGTTGCCAACGGCACGCCGTCGGCACCGATTTCTTTGACCAGCGTCGGCACCGACGTCCGCAAATGTTCGAGCAGCGTTTGCAGTTCCTGACGTCCCACCAACGCTTCGGCATGCGCGCGGGCGGCTTCGGCGACGTGCGAACCGAGAATCGAAATCGGATCGAAGACCAGCGCGCCGGCTTCTTGCGCGCGTTCGCGCGATTCCGGCGCGATCCAGACGGCGGGCAAATCGTAGACGGGTTCGCGCGCGGGCTCGCCGCCGACGCGCGCTAAGATCGGCGGATCGGCAACGGCCAGCACCCGCTCTAACTCCAGTCGTCCGTGTGCCACCAGTTCGTCGCGAACTCGGATCGCATAGGTATCGGGATCCCGTTCCAAATCGTCGCGCAGGCGCACGCCGGGCAGCACGATGCCGATCTCGGTAGCCAGCGCGCGTCGCACCTCGCCAATACGATCGAGCAACGCGTCGCACAGCGGCGGTGCCAGCAACGGCGCGAGATTCGCACCGATTTCGATGGCGACCGCGTCCACGCCGACGAGGCCCAGGGCCAACTCGGGCCGGCGCATCGCGCGGCGTTTACTTTGCGCGCCTTGCGCGTGTCGCGCTTGATCTTCGGCGAGCGCGCGGCGCCGCGCCAATTCGGCAACCCCAAAAGCGCACGCGCCCAGGATCCCAAACAATGCGTGCGGCAGCGCCGGAACGATCGCCAGAGCCAACAGCAGCGCGCCGGCGCATCGCAGGATCTCGGGCCGCGCAAACAGCTGCTCGGCCAAGTCGGCGCCCAACGCGCCTTGCGACGCAACGCGCGTCACCATCATGCCCATCGCGATGGCATTGAGAAACGCGGGCAGGGTCGTCACCAGGGCGTTGCCGATCGAGAGCAGCGCGAACGTGTTGAGCGCGTCGAGCGGGCTCATGCCGTGATAGGCGATGCCGACGACCACGCCGCCGACCAGATTGAGTGCGACGATCGCCAACGCGGCGATCGCGTCGCCTTTAACGAACTTGCCGGCACCGTCCATCGCACCGTAGAAGTCGGCTTCGCGTCCGACCGTCTCGCGCTTGCTACGCGCGGCCTCGCCGTCGAGCGCGCCGGCGTGCAGGTCCGCGTCGATGGCCATCTGTTTGCCCGGCATTGCGTCGAGCGCAAAGCGCGCGGCCACCTCGGCGACCCGTTGCGAGCCGCTGGCAATCACGACGAATTGAATCGTCACCAGGATCGCAAACACGATGATGCCGACGACCAGATTGCCCTGCACGACGAACGCACCGAACGCCGGGATGATCTCGCCGACGCCGCCGGGCGTCGCGCCCTGGGTCAAAATCAACCGCGTCGCGGACACGTCTAGCGACAGCCGAAACAACGTGGCCAGCAATAGCGCCGGCGCGAACGCCGAAAATTGCAACGGCTCCTCGACCGTAACCGAAAGCAGCAGGATCAGTGCCGACCCAAAGATGTTCACCGCCAGCAGAACGTCGAGCAGCAGCGGCGGCAGCGGTACGATCAGGATCGCCACGATTGCCAGCAAGACGGCGGCAAAGGCGTACACCGGCGTGCGGCTCATTCGATCGCCCCGCTTTTAAGCAGCGCCGCTACGACCTCGGCGACGGCGACGTACTGCTCGTGCGGAATCGTCGATCCGGCATGCGCTTGTGCGTACAAGGCTCGAGCCAGCGCGACGTTCTCAACGATCGGGACGCCGTGCTCGACGGCGAGTTCCCGGACGCGCAGCGCCACGTCGTCGGCCGCGCGAACCAGCACGCGCGGCACGGGTTCGTCGGGCGGTCGATAGGCCAGCGCGACGGCAACGTGGGTCGGATTGCAAACCACGAAGGCCGCGTCCTTGACGCGGCGCACGTCCCCCGACGCGATGCTGCGATGCAGCGTGCGGCGGCGCGATCGCGCTTGCGGGTCGCCATCTTGCTCCTTGATTTCGCGCCTGAACTCGGCAAACGTCATCCGCAGGCGCGCCAACCACGTGCGGCACGCGGATGCGTACTCCACAATGGCAAATGCCAAACCGACCGCGCCGGCGCAGAGCGCCACGCGCAACGCGGCCGACGCCGCCAAGACCGCCAGCGATCGCAACGATTCACCGCGCAGCACGGCGGTGACGATCGCACCCGCGCTCGCGGCAAGTGCCGCCAACGCACACGCAAACGCGGCAGTCGCACGCAGCACGTGCGCGAACGTTTCGCGCGAGAGCAGTCGCTTGGCACCCGCAAACGGGTTCAGGCGTTCGAGCTTGGGGGTCGGCGCCACGATTTGCAAGCCGCCGTTTTGAAGCAGCGACGCAAGGATACCGCCGGCCGCGCCCGCCGCAATCGGAACCAACGCCCACGCAACGACGACGATGCACGTCGCCAATGGCGCGCGACCACCTGTCGCCTGCAAGAAGGCAGCCCGCGCGCTTAGCCCGAGTTCGGGCACGATCGCCGGCAGCGTCGCCAGCGCGCATAGAAAGGCCACGTTGGCACCCAACTCGCCGGCGCGCGCGGTGTTGCCCTCGCGGCGCGCTTTGGCCAAGCGCGCGGGCGTCGGATCGAATGACTTTTCGCCGGCATCGCTCAATGCATCGGCACCAGCAACGGCGAGCGCACAAGCGGATGCGCGGCCAGCGCGTCGAGTGCCGGTACGGTCGCGACCGTCGCGACGATCGCCGCGGCGAAGACCAGCGGCGACGCCAGCGCTATCGAGCCCAAACGCGGAATCGTTCGCGCGAGCGCCGCCAGCCCAACTTGCACGACGAAGATCGTTGCGATCGCCGGACCGCAGACCGCCAAGCTCACCAAGACGATGGTCGACGGCAACGCCGTCGCATACGCCAAGAGCGCGTCGCGCCCGATCGCCGCGCCGGGCGGTACGATCGCAAAACTCTGCGCGAATGCCAGCACCACGATGCGATACGCGCCCAGCAGAAAGAAACCGGCCGTAAACGCCAGCGACCAAAGCCGCCCGAAGTCGCTGGGTGCCACCATCGCGATGCTGGGTGCCACGGCGCGAACGCCGACGTAGTCGTCGACGGCGCGGCCGCCCGCATAGGCACCGTCGTAGAGCAACGACGCAAAGGTTCCGATCGCCGCACCGAGCAGCGCTTCGCCGATCAGCGCGAAGCCGAACGTCAATCCATGCGGAACGCGCGCGTGCGATAAGCCCGGCGCGACGGCCAGCGTCAGCGCGGCCGCGACGATCACGCGAACCGGTGCCGGAACGCTGGGATGACCGAAACCCGGCGCGCGCGCGGCAAAACCGGCGCAGCGTGCGAATGCCAGAACGACCGCGCCGCTCACCCGCCGCGCACCAACTGCGGAATCGCCACGATCGCGTCGCTAAACAGCCGCTCGAGCAGACGCATGCCCCACGCGCCGAACAGCCCGACGGTCAGGCCGATCGCGACGACTTTGGGCAGCAGCGTGAGCGTCTGTTCTTGAATCTGCGTCGCCGCCTGCACGATCGCAACGGCCAGCCCGACGATCGCGGCAACGCCCAAAATCGGCAGGCAGAGCGCCGCCGCGACGGCCATCGTTTCGCGCAGCAGACCATCGAACGCTTCCATGGTCTTTATGCTACGGCGACGAGATTACCGCGATTTGAGCCGTTTATGAATGAATGGTAGAAAAATCGGCTTTCGAAGTTTATGGTGCGCCCATTACCCGAGCCTAGCTGGGTCAATTCTAGACTAACAGACCGCCTTCGCCCTTGTAACCGTAGCATCTGTTATTCGAACGACGAACTGAACGGCTCCGCCACAACCGAGAGTAAAATAGCCCGGTTTCTGCTGAATCGGCGGAGTTTGGTAATTAAATGAGACATAAATTAGCGTCGGAGCATCGATCGGTTTGGTTATTCCAACGCTTACGAGATTTTGGATCCCAAGCGTTCCTATTGCCATCTGACTCCAGGCGTAATACGCAGCGCCGATGGCCTCGACGCTATCCCCATCGAGGGTCGTTTTAGCATTCGCCGATGATCCGGCCGCTTCACGGCTCAAAGTGTCCGCGAGGGTAGCGCCCGTAGCAGACGCACGTAATGTCACGTGGTAGAGCGCCCTCTCGGACGGCTCGATATCCGCAACGACTGATCGGAGTTGCAGAAGGTCATTGGGTTGCGGCGTCTTCCCCGTTATTTGTTGCGTGGCGCTAACAAGCGCCACTACTTGGGCCGACACCAGATTGGCCGTCGGAAAGCGATTGGTTCCGTCAGCACTGACCGGACCGGTACCGCACGTCCAAATGAGTGCGCTTGCTATTCCGAGTTGAGTTAAGAAGCGATACTTAACGGACATATGGCAATCAGAACTTTCTAGCAGCCGCGAGCAGATGACAAGTGTGCCCTTCGGTGTACGAGAGTTGCACGGCTGCATCTAACGGCAGGCGGCGACGATCGGAAGCACCGCGGGCGCGACATTGTCCTCGGCCTGCCGCGTCAGCTTCTGCCTGATCACGATCACCTCGGGCATACTGATACGCGCGGGGCCGGCGCTCGCTGCTCTACCGCAGGATGAGTCCGCTGGATTGCAGCGTGACTGAAGGTCTAGGAATTCGTTCGTTTCGACGATGCCTGAAAGGATGTTCAGCGATGCCCGCTGTTGGACCACGACGGCTTCCAAGCGCGACTTTGCCAATGCGAGTTCGCGCTGCTCATCGTTGGTCGGCTGGATCGGAAAACGATGGGGGTCGGCGAGCAGAGTTTCGATCTTGTCGATATTCTGCGCCAGACCATTCACGAGGATTCCTAGTTGAACGTCATCCAGTTGCGACGCCGGCCCGGCGCCCCCGCCGGCCGACACGCTCTTTGGACTCGCTATGGCATCGTAAGCGATCTTTGCCATCATCATCCGGCCTTGATCGACCAATCCATCGTTCACACGCAGCCCGCCGACCGCTTGAAAGAGGTTGTTACCGAGTGTGTTGCACAGAAAGGACGTCCGGACGTGGGCGATTTCGGGCAGCGGCGATGGCGCCGGCGAAGGCGATGGTGTCGAAGTTGCTAACGCAACCGCCAGCACGATAGATAGCGTCAAGGCTGTCTCGCGCGGTTATTCCGTCCTAGCATCTGATCCTCTCCAAGGGCGACGAGATTACCGCGTTTATGAATGAATGGTGGAAAAATCGGCTTTCCAAGCTGAGGCTGCAACCAGCGACGAAACGATCGCGCGCGTCGCGGGCGATCGATTGAGCGTGTAAAAATGAATGCCCGGAGCGCCGCGGCGCAGCAGGTCGGTGCATTGCAAGGTCGCATATGCAACGCCCAGATCGGTCACGGCCTGCGGGTCGTCGCGGCGCGTTTCGAGTTCGACGCGCAGCTTGGGCGGAATCGCGGCGCCGCACATCTTGGTGAAACGATCGATCTGTTCGTAGTTGGTGATCGGCATGATGCCGGGCAGAATCGGGACGTCGATCCCGATCGCGCGAGCGCGCTCGACGAAACCGAAATACTTATCGTTGTCGAAGAACAGCTGCGTGATCAAGAACTGCGCCCCGGCGCGCACCTTCTCGGCCACGTGCGCCAAATCGGCGGCAGCGTCGACGGCGTCGACGTGCACTTCGGGATAGCAGGCCGCACCAATCGAGAAATTATAGTTGCGCGCGAGCATCGCAATCAGCTCGGCAGGATACTGAAAGCCGCCGGGCGTCGGCACGAACCCGCCGCTGCCGCGCGGAGGGTCGCCGCGCAACGCCAGGACGTTTTCGATCCCAGCCCGCGCCAGGTCGTCGAAATACGAGCGTAGCTCGGCGCGCGTCGCGCCGACCAGGGTCGCGTGCGCCATCACCGTCAGGCCAACTTCTTTTGCGATGCGTTTGGCGGCGTCCAACGTGCGCACGCGGGTCGAGCCGCCCGCGCCATAGGTCACCGACACGAAGGCGGGTCGCAGCGAACGAAGCGCCGTAGCGGTCTGCACGAGTTGGCTCTCGCCGGCATCGTCCTTGGGTGGAAAGAACTCAAACGAGAAGAACGGCCGTTGCCTCGCGAGCGCGTCGCTAATACGCATGCTTGGGAGTTAACGAAAGCTTGCGACGACGCCTCCGCAGACCAGCGCCCAGCCGTCCACCAAGACGAACAGCAAGAGCTTAACCGGCAGCGAGACCACCGGCGGGCTGAGCATCATCATCCCCAGTCCCATCAAGATGAAATTGTTAGCTGCTTAGGGAGCGAGGAAAGGGGGGCGGTAGCGCCCCCTTTTACCGCTCGACGCCATAATAAGCCGCGGCCCTCAAGGATACCCTGCGGATCGGAGCCGAAGCCGTGTGTACGGATGGAGAACCACGACGAGTACGGCAAACGTGTCGTAGCGGCCGCCGCTGGCAGATATTACGACCGCTCGCAATTCGTGCGCGTCGACTACGGCGGTTCGCTACGCACCGGCGGTTTCATCGACGCGACGGTCGCCGGTTCAATCGCGGTCGAGGTCGAGTCGCGAACGTCAAAGCAGATCCGCGGTGCCGTCCTCGATCTTCTGTGCCACGCCTTCCCCAAAAAATTACTACTCGTACTCCGCGTGCATGCATCGAATCCCAACCTCGCAGCGGAACAGTGCGAGAACGCTCTGCGCCGCTTCGTACGGCCTTCCGATTATCGCGTACGCGTCCTCGACGGACACGGCGGCAATGAGCATTTTGAAGCCGACGTTGCAGCCGTGCGGAGCGCGCTCATTGAGTTGGGAATGCCAAGCGATCACGAAGCGCCGGTCGCGGCGTCGAGCGAAGCGGTAACAATCATCGTGGAAAGGACCGGCAACGTGGGAACAGTCATCGATCGAATCGAGAGGTTTCTCCAAGAAAGGTCGCCGGATGCCGTCTGCGACGACTGCATCGCGCAACGGCTAGGACTCTCAGCCCGGCAGCACGCGAATCAGGAGGCGCGTAGGCTCGCGAGCGAGTCTGGCTTTAGCCGCGCGCACGGGCGATGCAGTCTCTGCTTCGGAGACAAGCTCGTCACGTCGTCGCAAAAAGCGCACTCGGAGTAGACCGATCGCCGCTGCTTGAAGAGCAGCAGCTACGCGGCTCGGCGCGCCCGCGTCGTCGCGATACGAAGAGTACCGGGACCGTCCGTGTATCGCACTCGTACGCGGATATCGACGTCTGCCCCAAGTTTCGCCAGCAAGAGCGAGAGCCGCGGCAGCGAAAAGCCCCAGACCTTAGCGTTCACGATATTCGATACGTCGGCTTGCGCGATACCGAGCCGTTTAGCGGCCTCGCGCTGAGAAATACCGAGCATCTCGATGCGGCGACGAATCTCCGTACCGAGAAACGCCTTCGCTTCCATCTCCTCTTGATCCGGATAGCCGTCCCAAGCGCTCGGCGTCTCAACGAACGTCATTTTATCATCCGTCTTCTCTTTCTTGGCGGCGCGCCCACGCGAGCCGGCGTCGGATGAGATCGAGTTCCCTTTTCGGCGTCGCGATGCCGCGCTTGCTTTTCTTTTGGAAGAAGTGGAGTGCATAGATCAACTCTTTTCCGACGTAGTAGACTCCTCGAAAGGTACTGCCTCGATCGTGAGCTACGATCTCCATAACATCTCGGAGATCGCCTCGCATCGCCTTCCCATATTCGACCCGCTGGCCGTTCTGTGCAGCGAATAGAGCCGAACGGATGTCGCGTTGAGCCGCATAAGGCATTTCTTCCAGGTCCTTCTTGGAACTGCCGAGCCACCCGACAGGCTTCATCCAAGCCTTCCAATGATAGTTTTTATACTATCGGCCGTCAATACGGGCGTCATCGTCTTGCGTCACCTAAAGCTCGCGACGACTCCTCCGCAGACCAGCGCCCAGCCGTCCACCAAGACGAACAGCAAGAGTTTAACCGGCAGCGAGACCACCGGCGGGCTGAGCATCATCATCCCCAGTCCCATCAAGATGCCCGCCACCGCCAAGTCGATCGCCACGAACGGCAGATAGAGCGCGAAGCCGATCGCAAACGCGCTGCGCAACTCGCCGACGGCATAGGCCGGCACGACGATTTCGATCGGGGCGGTCTGCGCGGGTTGCATGCGTCGGTGCGCGGCCCGCTCGAATAGGGCGATATCTTCGGGGCGCGTCTGGCGCAGCATGAACGCGCGCAGCGGAACGATCGCGCGATCCAGGGTCTGCGCCGGCGTCGCGCGCCCGCTCGCATAGGGTTGGATCGCTTCGGATCGCACGCGTTGGATCGTGGGGCCCATCACGACCAGCGTCAGGACCAAAGCCAAACCGATCAACAGCGCGTTGGGCGGTACCGCGGACGCACCGATCGCCGAACGCACCAGCGACAGCACGACGACGATGCGCACGAACGACGTGCACATGACGATCAGCAACGGAATCAGCGACACGACCGCCAGACTCGCCAGCAGATCGAGCGGCACCAACCCATGATCCCGCCCCGCGATCGTCAACACATCCTGCATGCATCAACCCTACCGCGCCAACGTGACCGCTAGGTAACCGGGTTATGTCAACTAGGCAGTGTCATGGTGAGCGTAGCGCCGTAGGCGCGAAGTCGAACCAGCGGCACGATGCCTTGCATAGAGGCGCTGGTTCGACTTCGCTCCCTGCGGTCGCTACGCTCACCATGACACGGGCGCGGGCGGCGTTTTAGCTTGCGGCGGTGGGGTGTTGGACGAGTTCGGTTACGCGGACGCCGAAATTTTCGTCGACGGCGACGACCTCGCCGCGCGCGACTAAGTTGTTGTTGACCAGCAGATCTACCGGTCCGCCCGCCAAGCGTTCCAATTCGACGATCGAACCCGTGCCGAGTTTGAGGACTTCGGCGACCGACATCTTGCATTTGCCCAATTCGGCCGTTACTTGCATCGGCACGTTCATGAGCACGTCGAGGTTGGCGAGGTCGCGCCCGGTCTTCTTCTTCGCATCGGTTGTTGCCATCATCACGCCATCCCTTTGCGCATCGCGACACCCGGCGCATCGCAGAGTCTGGCCGCGTAGCGGCCACCGCGTGCGCCGCATTCGGCACGCGCGATTGGATGGCCGCCCAGACACAGCGCACCGGACGTCCCCAATTCTGTAGTCATCGGCACCAGCGCACCGGGCTGTAGAGCGGCCAGCGCGCCGGCCGGGATCTGCGTTCGGGCCAGGCGCACGGTGAGTTCGATCTCGACGTCGGCCAAGTCTTCGAGCGTCAGCCGGCCGCAGGGCTCGGTTCGCGGGTCGCGCGCCAACGCAATCCCGATCGAGGCGCGCACCGGTTGGGTCACGGCGACTTCAAAATAGGTCGTAAAGCCCGCGGGCGTCCCCTGCGCGACGATGGGAGGAACCTCGCCGCTAAGGCCGTTGACCGGCGCCAACGTGGCCGCCAGGCCGCGCACCAGCCGCATCAACACCTCGCGTTCGATTGCCGAGCGTTGGGTCGTCGCGTCGATCGGTTCGCCGAACGCGGCCTCGAGCAGGGCCGCGCAGTCGCGCGGGCGCAGCACGATCGCCGCTTCGGCCAGCGGACCACGAACGCGATAACAAGCCGCCCCGCGCGCGATCGCCGACCAACCGGCGGCATCGGGGAGTCGCGGCTCGAGCAACCGCACGTTCACCGGAGCGTGCAGCAGTGACGCCAGCGTTTCGCGCATTCCATTACCGACCACACACGCCGCACTGGTCGGCAGGTTCGACCGATCTTCAAAACACGCGCGACGAACGCGCCGTCCGTTCAGAGCGACGGCCGTCCGTTCGAAACCCAGGCATTTCACTTCAAGAGGTCCATCGCCGTCTTTGCTAGCGATCCGTCGGCGCTACGCGCGGCGCGCAGTGCGTCTAGCGCGATGTAGGCTTGGCGCAACTTCGTCAAGCTGGCATCGATGTCGATCGACGCCCTCGCGCGGCGCATCGGCAGCAGCATTCCGAATGACGCGTCGCCGGCGACGCCGACATGCGGGACGATGCCCGGCGGCGCGCCGACGTGCAATCCATCCTCGATGCTGGGTTGCGTCCCCGCCGGAAACCGTGCTAGGGCTAAACGCCCGGCGACGACCCGCTCGTCGGCGCGCGCGCCGCTGCGCGGATCGAGCGCGGCGCGATGATAGACGACCGAGCCGTCGGCTTCGACGTGCAAATCGGTGCAACGATGGAGCGCCAGATCGACCGGGTCGATGGAAATCGGCGCGAGCGCCGCGCCCGCTTGGGCGTAGCCCAACAGCGTTCGACCCGAAGCGTCCACGAGTTGCCCATCGCGCAGCGCGAGCGAGCCGTCCCGCGTAAAACTGCGCGCGCCGCGACCACCGCTAGCTACGAAGTAGTCGCCGTCGGGCGGAACGACGGACAGCGGATCGAGCGTGAACGCCGTGGCCGGCGCTCCCGCGACGTCGCTGTTCTCGGGCGCCGCGCCCGGGATGAAGGCACGCATCGCATCGCGTTCTCGCGCCGCCACGCGCTCGAAGGCCGCCCCGAGGGTAGCGTCGACGGTCATCGCGCGCGCCTTTGCGCGCTAGCCTGCAGGCCGATGCCGCGACGCGCCAACGCGAAACGCGCGTGCGCCAAGGCTTCGGCGACGCGGTCGTGCGCGCCCGGGGCGCAGATCGCGATGAGGTGCAGCTTTTCGCCCGACGATCGCACCAGCAGTTCGACCCGACCGCGCCGCCCTTCAAAGGTCACCATGACGCGTCGCGCAAGGGCTTGCGGGCGTACGAGCGCGCGTTCGATCTTGCGCGCTAGCGGGGTGACCGGGCGCCGGCGTTCGCCTTCGACGCCACGCGCAGCGAACGCACTCGAATCGCCGGATGTTCGGGATGCGCCTCCGGCGGACGCGGGAGCGGCGTCGCGCTCGCGAGGTGTCGGTAAACACAAGCCATCGGGCGAGTTATTCGCCGGCGCGCGGCCCGGCGCGGCGGGTGCGTGCGCTCCGCGCGCGAGATGGAGGGCGGAATACCACGCCTGCGAAAGCGTGCGGCGGTCGATTTCTGCCAGCGGGGCGGCGACGATATCGAGCGCGAGGCGGTCGGCATAAGCGTTCATGCGTCAAGGGTAGCCCGTCCCTATGAACGAGTCGCCTCCGAATTGTGACCTTAACAGGTCTAAGGCGGTCGGGGGGTCGGCGAATCGTCGGGCCGCGCTCGGTAACGCCCGTCGTCGAACGAATCCCCGCGCTTCAGATACATCGCGCGGTTGGCCATGTCGAAGGTCGTCACAAAGTTACGCAAGATCGCTACCCCGATGTTGCCGCCATCGATGCGATCGGCAAAGGCGCCGCTATCGGAAAGCATCACGTTGGCATACCGGTTGAAGAGCCGGAACGTCCCCACATCGAGTTGATCGACGAACGTTCCAACCGCCGGCATCGACCCACCGACGCCAAAATTGCTGACCTGCTTGGACCCGGCGTACGGAATCGTCCCGGGATGCGCGCGCACGAACGGGTAATACACGAGCAGTTCGTTGGAGTTGCCGGTGTCGACCACGCAGTACGTCGGCGTGCCGTTGATCTTCACGGCGACTTCGGCCAGTTCGCGATCGGTGTCCAGATCGATATGCTCGCCTACCACCGGGAGCGAGCCCGGCTTACCGAACGTCATCGTCAAATGATCGTAGTCGAACCGGACCTCGGCGGCGGCGAAAAACGGATAGCCGAGCACGCCGTCGATCGGAAACGCCCCGCCGGTGGATTGGCTGAGATCGACGATGGAGATCTCTCCCAACGGCAGATCGACGCCGCCGACGCCGATGCTGTCGAGCTCCGCGACCCCGACCGCGGTGACCCGACGCGCGCCGCGCACCTGCAGTAAACCATGCGGCACCAGCATCAATTGCGCGGCAACGCGGGAATCGATAACGACGGCCTGCGCGCCGGTATCGACCAAGAACGCGAACGTCTTTCCGTGAATCGATACCGGCGCGTAGTAATGACCGTTTTCGTACGTCAACTTCACGGTGACCGGAACGTCGGTCCGTACGGTCTGGTTCGTAGGCGGAGCGAAGACGTCGGGTGAAATCGGTTTGTTGACGTTCACGATCGTCACGTGCTGGGTCACGTCGAACTGGTGGTCGCCGTCGGAGTCGACCTCGCTAAAGGGCACCAGCACGTGGTCGACGATGCGATAATCGCCGTAGTCGAGCGTCTCGGTTCCGTCACTATCGGTAAACGCGATCCGATCGATCATATGCGTGGCGCCGTCGAACGAGACGACTTCGACATCGCCGCCCGGCGGTGCGACCTGAATCTGGACGACGTTACGCCCGTCGGGAAGCGCGACGTTTCCGATCAAGGTGCTGTATTGCGGTCGATCGACCAGATCGTCCGAAGCGATGAAATCTTGAGTCACTTGGCGTCGCACGAGCGAGCCGACCAGAACCCGAACGTCGCCGTTGGAAGTCACGACGTATTCGCGGTCGCCGTCGCGGATCGTCCGCTCGAGGCGAACGCCCAGGACCTGATCGAAACGGTCGTCGTCGCCGTCGTGCCAAGAATGAAACGTCCCCTCGACCTCAAGGCCGGTCAACTTGCCCTGCGTCTCCAGCGTGCGCGCTTGGGCGCCGCCCAACCGCCGGACGGCCGCGCGATGCGCGTTTAACACCGCAAGAAGGTTTGGCGATGGAGTCTGCGCCGTCGCACAGGCGACGACTAGAGCGGCGATCGACGCGCGAAAAAGCCAGCCGTTAGGGAGACGGTCGAGTGCGGTACTTGTCGTAGCTGGCCAAAACGTTCTGAACGTAATTTTGTGTTTCCGGATACGGTGGGATGCCGCCGTACTTCTCGACTGCGCCCGGCCCGGCATTGTAGGCCGCGACGGCTTTGGGAAGGTCACCATTGAAACGGTCGAGCAGCCCTCGAATGTAACGCGTCCCCCCGGAAACATTTTGCACCGGGTCGTAGGCGTTGGCAACACCTAGGCCCGCAGCGGTGCCCGGCATCAACTGCATGAGCCCCTGGGCGCCCACTCCCGAGGTGGCCTCGGCGTTGAAGCCCGACTCGTTTGCTATTATCGCTTTGACCAGAGCCGGATCGACGCCCCACGTCGCCGCGCTGATCGAAACCAGCCGGTCGATCTGTGCGGGCGGGAGCATCGACGGTGGGTTGGGTGCGCTCGCCGGCGCCGTTGCCGGATCCGCAGCGTCGCCCTGAGCCATGGCCCGCTGCACGGCCTGCGGCAAACGAGCCGTCGAGGGTCGGCAGACCGTCGGTGCCGGAGATCTGTGCGATGCGTTGCTGGACGGCCAGCAGGTCGGCGGAGATGTCCATAGCCTATCTCAGAATGTCGGCAGTTTGATTCAGCCCGGCCAGCGTCGCAGCCGGCGAGGACGCGTGGCGACCCTGACGGAGAAAATTTTCGATACATTCGCGTGCGGCTACAAAGCGCTCGCTTGCGGCATCGGGTACGAGCAATCCCAGCGAGCGCGCTTCGTGGGTTCTTTCCAGCCACGCGAGCGCGCCGCGCACCAACGCGGCGGCTTCGCATTGTTCGAGCGTGACGACCGCGTCCATCGTCCGACTAGCGCTAGCCGGCACGTCGATCGCCGGGAAATGACCGGCTTGAGCGAGCGTCGGCGACAGCACGATGTGCCCGTCGAGCAACGAGCGCGCCGCATCGCTGACCGGATCGCGCGCGTCGCCATCGTCGAGCACCGTGACGATCGCAGTGATGCTGCCGGCGTGCGTCGCTCCGGCGATTTC
>DATKGB010000169.1:0-8427 GCA_035544315.1 Verrucomicrobiia bacterium | reverse complement strand
ATGGGAACTCCAGCGAAGGCCGCGCAGCGAGCAGTAAAACGATCGGTGACGTTCGACCCGCAACTCGACGCTCAGGCGCACGCGCTGGTAGGGAACCGCGGTTTCAGCGCGCTCGTGAACGATGCCCTGCGGAGCGAACTCCAGCATCGCCGCCTTCAACACTGGCTCGACGAGGAAACCAACGAGCTCGGCCCAATTCCCGAAGTAGCGCGCGTGTGGGCAAGAAAAGCGTGGGACGACACGCACCGGTAGCCCCGCTTCGAGAAGTCGTGGCGCTCGATTCGGGATTTTTCATTGCCGTAGCGAAGCGAGATCGTAGAATCCACGCGTTCGTGGAAGAATGGCTTTCTAAAGGCGCGGCCTTCATTGTTCCCGCGCCCGTTCTAGCCGAAGTCACACGCGGATCCTTCTCGGACGCGCCGATCAATCGAATGATAAATGCCGTTGCGTCCGTCGTCCCGACGACCGAAGTAGCCGTTCGCGACGCCGGCGCGTCGCTCGCTACGATCGCTTCGCGGCCGGCGCCAACAGTCGATGCGTTGGTCGTTGCTACGGCCGTGGCAAATCTCGCAACGACGATCGTGACGAGCGATCCAGACGATATCGGCAAACTGGCCCGCGGCGCACTTCGGATCGTTGCGATCTGAAACGCACGCTTTTGC
The DNA here is from genome assembly GCA_035544315.1 of Verrucomicrobiia bacterium. Taxonomy (GTDB): domain Bacteria; phylum Vulcanimicrobiota; class Vulcanimicrobiia; order Vulcanimicrobiales; family Vulcanimicrobiaceae; genus JALYSX01. The sequence continues at coordinate 7,765 of DATKGB010000169.1, read as the reverse complement.
CGTCGTCGATGAAATGCATCACGGCGAAGCGATCCGGCCCAGGATCGTGCCGGCGAAGGCGGCTAACACGCCAATCGCGACGCTGCCGCCGGCGTAGAGCGCGGCGACCAGCGGCGCGCCTTCACCCAAGAGCGTCAACGTTTCAAGCGAAAATGCCGAGAAGGTCGTATATCCGCCCAAGATACCCGTTACCGCGAACAGCCGGAGGGTGGGCGTCATGCCGAATGCGCGCGTCGCTGCCAACTGGGCGACCAGGCCGATCAGAAAACTGCCGCTGACGTTGATGAACGCCGTGCCCCACGGAAACCCGGGACCGAAGCGTTGAAGCGCGAGTTGCCCGACGATAAATCGCAGCACGGCGCCGATGCTTCCGCCCAACGCGACCGCGAGAATTGCCTTGGGGTCCATCGGTTAGGAGCCCTCGCGTGCGACGCGAATAATCTGCACGTTTTCGAGCGTCAGCAAACCTTCGGCGACCATCTCTTTGAGCATCGGTAAGAACGCGGCGATCTTGGATTCTTCTTCGATCACTTCGATCAGAATCGGAAGGTTGGTCGAGAAGTCGACGACGCGCGCCGAATGAAGCGTGCGATGCACGCCGTAGCCTTCGATGCCTTTGAGGACGGTCGCGCCGACGAACCCTGCCCCGCGCAGCGCTTCGACGATCGCCGTCGAAAGCGGGCGCCCGTGCCACCGATCGGCTTCGTTGATGAAGATGCGCAGTAGTTTTCCGGTGGTCGCCAAAATAAAAAACCCCTGTCCAAAGCGCTTGCTGACAGGAGCCATCAGCCGTTTCCGGCGGTTAGAGGGGAGCTCCATCCCCTGCACGTTGCCTACCGGATTCAAAACGTGCCGCGCAGTTCCTCCCAGGTGCTAAGATGGAACGGCTGACCGCAGTCGGAGGATGTCGATGACCACGTCAACGGAGTTCCAGGATGGCAAATTGATGCGCATCTTCCTTGACGAGAGCGACCGGATCGGACTGCAGCCGACCTACACGGCCGTCGTCGATTTTCTTCGCAAGCGCGGCGTGGCGGGCGCGACCGTGTTTCGCGGCATCGAAGGATTCGGCGGACATCGCGAGGTCCACGTGGCCAAAGTCTTCTCTTGGCTTCCGAACCTGCCGGTGCTCGTCGAAGTCATCGACGATTGGTCCGTCCTCGAGCCGCTCCTCCCCGAACTTCAAGCCCTGATCGGCGAAGGCCTAATCACCATCGAAGCCGCCCAATACTTACGCCTGAGTTCGCCCGCATAGTTTTATTTTCCGCGGAGGAGGCTGTCGTACCAGCGGCCTAGGTCGCTGCGCCATTGGGCCAGCGCGGTGGTGTTCAAGTAGATCATATGTCCCGACGGATAGAAGCCGTAGGTGATGTGTCCTTGCAGATGCGGGTCGATGCCCAAGTGATTGAGCGTGTAGACCGTGGTTTGGAAGGGCGTTACCGAGTCGTACCAACCGTTGGCCGAGAAGACGCGTAGGCTGGGATTGCTGGTCATCGCTTCGGCGAGATCCGGAGCGGTGTTAAGCGTCTGCGAACCGTCGTGCGAGAAGTCCCAGCCGCCTGCCGCGACGATCGCCGCGCCCGCGCTTTGCATGTACTGCAGATTGGTTCTGTAGCCGAGTTCTTCCCGAAGGTATTCGTTGGTGGTCGAGATGAACGGCGCGTCGATCGACGCATCGTCGGCTCCGACTTGGGGCTGATCTTCGGTGCGGTTCTCGCCCATGTATACCGAATAACGTGCATCGTACGGCCCCAGCTCCAAGCCGCGTTCGCGCGTCAGCTCCGCGCGGAAACGGGCGCTGTCGATGCGCAGGTTGGCATTGCGAATGTATTGCTCGGAGAGTCCGATCCGATCGTGCAACTGCGAAACGATGCTGTCGTACTGAGCCCGCGGCAGCCACGCACCTTGCGCCAGCGCGTCGCGATACGGGCCCATGTCCCAAACCTGTATTTGTTTCATGTACGCGGGTAACGATGCCGGACGATTGGCGACGGCGTGATAGTACCACGCGGTCGCCGCCATGGTCGGCACGTCGAACACGTACTGCCAGTCGTTGGTGGACGAACCGGCATACGTGTCCGACGATGCCAGCCAGTAGTTGATGATCGACGATTGCAGCACGACGCCGTTGATGCCGACGCCCGCATTTTGCAAATAGTCGACCAGCATCGCCGTGCGCGGCGTGCCGTAGGATTCTCCGAAGAGGACCTTGGGCGAGTTCCAGCGGTGGAAGTTTGTAAGATAACGCTGGACGAACTGGCCGAACGCCTTGGTGTCGTTGTCGCTTCCGAAGATCGACTTCGGATCGCCGCCCGGAAGGATCCGCCCAAAACCGGTGGCCGGCATATCGACAAATACCAAGTCGCTCTTGTCGAGCAGGGTGTACTGATTGTCGACCATGCGGTAGGGCGGGGGAGCGGTCGTCATACCGTTGCCGACGAGTACGCGCTTGGGCCCGAACGACCCTTGGCGCAGCCATAGCGTCGCGCTGCCGGGTCCGCCGTTGTAAAAGAACGTCACCGGTCGCGTGCGCAGGTTGGCCCCGTCGAGCGAGAAGGCCGTATAGAACATCGTTGCTTGCGGTTTGTCGTCGTCGTTGCGAATGACGATCGTGCCCGCTCGCGCGGTGTAGGTGAGCGTGGCGCCGTGCAGCGACATCGTATGGTGCGTGATCGAATCGGCCGCCACGTTGGCCAGCGGATTGGCCGGTTTTGGAGCGTCGGCTGCGGCGGCCGAAAAAGTCATGCTCGCCGCCAGCGCGGCGCAGGTTAGAATGCGTACGAACTTCATCTTAGCGGCCTCCCAGCGTCGCGTCGTACCAACGCGAAAGGTCGTCGTGGAGTTGTTTGAGCGAATCCGGATTCAAATAGATCATATGTCCCGATTGGTAAAAGCCGTACGTGATGTTTTGCTGAAGCGACGGCGCGATGCCCAAGTGGGCGAGGGTATATTCCGTTTCGAAGAACGGGGTCGCGAAGTCGTAGTAGCCGTTGGCCGAGAAGATCTTTAAGTTGGGGTTGTAGGTCATCGCTTGCGCCAAGTCCGGCGCTACGTCGGGGATCGTCAGGCCGTTATGCTTGAAGTCCCAGGATCCGCCGTTGGCATAGATCAGGTCGTAGACCGAGGTGCGATATTGCAGCGTGGTTTGATACTGCAAATCGTTGCGCAGGTAAGAGTTGATGGCCGTCGTGTACGGCGCGTCGATCGCCGCGTCGGTCGTGTCCCAGATGGGATTCTGCCCGGTGCCGTCGAGGTTGTAGGTTTGGTAGCGCGAGTCCAAGCGCCCGACCACGATGTTTTGGTTGCGCAGCAGCTCGGTTTCTTGCTGGCTGTATTGCACGCGCAGATTGGCGTTGCGAATGTAGCGCTCGGAAACGCCCAGATAGCGATGCAGTTTGGCGACGACCTCGTTGTACTCCGGCGCGGGCACTTGCGCGCCTTTGGCCAGCGCGTCGTTGTATTCGCCTAATGCAAACGTTCGTACCTCGCGCAAGAACGACGGCAGGTCGGCCGGCCGATTCGGGATGGCATTGTGATACCAGGCGGTCGCGGCTTGGGTCGGCAGGTAGAGCACGTAGCCCCAATCGTCGCCGCCGTAGGGCGCGAGATCGGTGTAATCCACTCCGAAGTTCAAGATCGTCGATTGCAGCACGACGCCATTGAGGCCGATCGCAGCGGTCTGCTCGAGATACTCTGCGAGCGCGGCCGAACGCGTCGTGCCGTAGCTTTCGCCGTACAGAAACTTGGGCGAGTTCCAGCGGTTGAACGCGGTGATGTAGCGCTGGATGAACTGCCCGAAGGCGCGAACGTCGGCGTCCAAACCGTAGAACATCTTGGGCGAACCGGCTGCCTGGATGCGCCCGAACCCACTGCTGGGCATGTCGATGAAGACCATGTCGGTCTTGTCGAGCAGGCTGTTGGGGTTCGGGCCAAACGTATAGGGCGGCGGTCCGGTCAAGGTGCCGTTACCCGCTACGACGCGTTCGGGACCGAACGAGCCCATGTGCAGCCACATCGTGGAACTGCCCGGCCCGCCGTTATAAAAGAAGGTCACCGGGCGGTTCGAGACTTGGGCTCCGTCAAGGGTGTAGGCGACGTAGAACATCGTCAGCGTCGGCTGCTCGAGCGCGTTGCGCAGCGTGATCGTACCGGCGCGCGCCGTATAGCCGTACGTCTGGCCGTTGAGTACGATCGTGTGGTGGGTGACGGCATCACCGGCTTCGCCGCCGGGAGCCTGGGTGATGGCCGTCGCCGGGGGATCTGGCGGCGACGCCGCCAGGGCCGGTGCGGCGCTCGATAGCGCAATCGCAGCGGCGACGAGCATCCAAAGTCGCTTCAACGTAGAAAATCTCCTAGAAAAGCAGCAGGCCAACTCGCATCATGGCATGCCCTAGCGCACGGGTAAAGGGCTTAGGCGCCGGACGCTCCGGTTTTTGATTGACTTTTGAATCGCGTGTAAGAGGGAATGACGCTCCGGCCTCGGACCTACCTACGACAAACTGTTTTGATGATTTTCGGAGGCCCTTATCGTGCGTCGTCCGTTCGCAACCGTTTTTTCGTTCGCGCTTCTTGCTGCCTCGATCGCATGGCCCGGCGCCGCTCGCGCCGCCGACCCGGCCGCGCCGTCCCCCGGACCGCCGATCAAAGCGGCCACGCCGCCCAAACCGGCCCCGCCGACGGCCACCCCGGCACCGACCCCGACGCCTGGTCCGCCCTATGCCAACATGAAGTGGCGAGAAGTCGGTCCGGCAACCGCCGGCGGACGCGTCGCGGCCGTGACGGGCTCGGCCGCCGATCCCAAACTCTACTACGTCGGCTCGGCCGGCGGGGGCGTTTGGAAGACCGTTAACGGCGGTCAGACCTGGTCGGCGGTCTTCGAAGATCAGAAGGTCGGCGCGATCGGGGCGGTCGTGATCGATCCCACCGACGACAACACGGTCTGGGTCGGCACCGGCGAAGCCAATCCGCGTAACGATGTCTCGTACGGCGACGGCGTCTACAAGACCACCGACGGCGGCAAGACCTGGACCAACATGGGTCTGCCCAACTCGCGCCATATCTCGCGTATCCTGGTCGACCCGCGCAATCACGATCGCGTGATCGTCGGCGTCTTGGGCGACGTCTTTGCCGACAGTCCCGACCGCGGCGTCTACGTCACTAACGACGGCGGCAAAACCTGGAGCCAAACGCTCTATGTCGGTCCACAAACGGGCGTCTCCGACCTTGCGTTCAACGCGCAGAACCCCAACGTCGTTTACGCGGGAATGTGGCAGTTCCGTCGCGTTCCGTGGAACTTTACCAGCGGCGGTCCCGATGACGGCTTGTATCGATCGACCGACGCCGGCCGGACCTGGACCAAACTCAGCGGCCACGGTCTGCCCGACGGCGCGACCGGGCGCATCGGTTTAGCGACTGCGCCCAGCGACGGTCGGCGGGTCTACGCAGCGATAGAAGCCAACGGCGGCATCCTGTGGCGTTCCGATGACGGCGGCGACAACTGGACGATGGTCAGCAACGACACGCTGGTCGATCAGCGTCCGTTCTACTTCTCGCATCTGGCGGTCGATCCGAGCGACTCCAATCGCGTCTATGCGGTTTCCGAAATGCTGGCCGTGTCGGCCAACGGCGGCAAGAAGTTCACGCCGACCGCGCTCCCGGTTCACGTCGACTACCACGCGATGTGGATCGCGCCCAACGACCCGACCCGCATGATCGTCGGTGAAGACGGCGGTTTCGCGCTCACGCAGGACAAAGGCCGCAGCTGGTTCTTCTCGGCAAATCTGCCGATCGGGCAGATCTATCACGTCGGTCTCTCCAACGAGAATCCGTATACGCTGTGCGTCGGCTTACAGGACAACAACGCGTGGTGCGGTCCGTCCAACTCGATGGACCAATCCGGCATTCCCAATAAGTACTGGATCGCGGTCAACGGTGGCGACGGCGAATGGGCGGTCCCCGATCCTTCCGATCCCAATTGGATTTGGAGCGATTCGGAAAACGGCGCGCTGCTCGTCTACAACAAATCGACTCAAGACGGTTGGTTCGCGATGCCGTATATGGGCGACAGCCAAGAATCGTACAACCTCTCGACGAGCAAGTATCGCTTTAACTGGGATTCGCCAATCGCCTTTGCGCCGTGGAATCCGCACATCGGTTGGCTAGGCGGCAACGTGCTCTTCCAAACCACCGATCGCGGCATTCATTGGAAGGTGATCGGTCCCGACCTCACCCTCAACGACAAAACGCACCAGCAGCCCACCGGCGGTCCGATCACGCACGACGTTTCGGGCGCGGAATACAGCGACACGATCATCGACATCGAGGGTTCGACCTTGCATGCCGGTGAGATTTGGGTCGGCACCGACGATGGCTTGGTGCAACTGACCCGCGACGGCGGAAAGCATTGGAGCAACGTGACCCCGCCCGGCGTTCCGCCATACGGTCGCGTCGAAACGATCGCGCCGTCGACGCTGCAATCCGGCGTCGCGTACGCAACCATCGACCGGCATCGCTCGGGCGACTACAAACCCTACGCCTTCGTCACGCGCAACTACGGCAGGACCTGGACGTCCATTATCAACGGCTTGCCGGCCGACCAATACGTGCGCACGATTCGTCCCGACATCCGTAACGCCAACGTGCTGTATGCCGGGACCGAACAGGGCATTTGGCTCTCGCAAGACGGCGGCAACTCGTGGGTCAATTTCAAGAACGGTCTTCCGACCGTGTCGGTGCGCGACATCCGCATGCAACCGACGTTCGACGACCTGGTGATTGCCACGCACGGTCGCTCGACCTACATCATGGATGACATGCGCCCGATTCAAGAACTCTCCAAGGCCGTCGCGGCGGGTGGCACGCTATTCGCGCCGCGCGTCGCGTACGAATACTCGCAACATTCCAACGACGAAGGCACCTACACCGAATACGCCGGAACCAATCCGGGCTACGGTGTAATCATCTCGTTCTATCAAAAAGAAGCGGCCAAGACCGCGCCCAAGATCGAGATTCTCGACGCACACGGTAAAGTCATCCGGACGGTTGCCGTCAAGTCCGACGCCAACAAGGCCGGATTAAATCGCTACGTCTGGGATTTTCAGAACGACGGTCCGGTCAAATGGACCGGCGCTGCCAAACCTGCCTACGAAGGCCCCGACGAAGGCGTCGGCGTTCCGCCGGGCCGCTATTCCGCACGCATGACCCTGGTCGGCCATGCCTACGTGCAACCGATCGTCGTCAAGCCCGATCCGCGCTCTTTCCTCACGCAGGCGCAGTACGAGCAGAGTTATACGATGGGCAATCGCGCGCTGCATCAATACTCGATCATCGACACGATGCTCAACAACCTCGATTCGATCAAGACGGCATTGGACGTCGCAGCGGCCGATCCTAAGGGAAAAGCCGACGCCGCGCTAACCGCCGCAATCGCCGACGCGCAGACCAAACGCGCGACGCTATTCTCGTCGTTGACGGCCGATTTCCACAACGACGAGGATTCGATCCAACGTCCGGGCGCGTTGCGCGAAGACTACCAGGGGCTCTACTACGCGGTGCAAGGTCCGATCACGCCGGCCGTGCTCGAACTGCTCGGTCGTCTCGACGTGCGCTATCGCGCCACCGTCGCGCAATATAACGACTACGTCACCAAGACGCTCCCACCCATTAACACCAACCTAACCACCGATAAGTTGAAACCCATACCGGCAACCGTAAAAACCGTGTCTCCATGACATAGCACTACCTGTGGAGGGGAAAACGTGCAGTT
>DATKGB010000168.1:0-4806 GCA_035544315.1 Verrucomicrobiia bacterium | reverse complement strand
CAAGGCGTTGGCGATGTTCTTAAGGACGTCGGCCGAGGGCTTGTAGAGGCCGCGTTCGACCTGGCTAAGGTAGGGGTTGGAGACTTTGGACATCTCGGCTAGTTGGCGCAGGGACAAGTTAGCCAGCTCGCGCTGGGACTTGATGAACTCGCCCAGGCCCTTCATGAGGTCCCCGCGGCTACTCATGTCGCAACGCCCTCGGTGAGATCGACCGGCTCGGCGGCAACGTTGCGGACGTAGCTTCCCGGGGCGGCATCGCCGTGGGGGAGTGCCCACGGCTCGCGTTGCTCGCCCGAATGCTGTTCCGACCAAGCGGCCCAGTCGTTCCACCAGGTGCCCTGATGCTTGGTCGCGCCCGTTAGCCAGGCATCGGCGGTCTCGCCGGGCTCGACGGCGCCCTTCTCCCAATAACAGGCCTTGCGGTTGCCCGGAGGGTTGACCACGCCGGCGACGTGCCCGGCGTTGGTGCGCACGTAGCGCGATTCGCCGCCGACGTACTGTGTGGTCATGTAACTCGAACGCCACGGCGCGATGTGATCGGCTTCGGCCCCAAGCACGTACAGCGGAGTTTGAATTAATCCCAGATCGATCGGCGTGTCGTCGATGACGAATGCGTTGGGCTTAACGATCAGGTTGTGCAGATAGCACGCGCGCAAATACTGCGAGTGCATCGCTGCGGGCAACCGGGTCGCGTCGCCATTCCAGGAGAGAATGTCGAACGCCGGCGGTTTCTTGCCCATGAACCAATTGGAAACGACGTACGACCAAATCAAATCGTTGGCACGCATCCAGTTGAACGTGCCTTCCATATCCTTGGAGTCTAAGAAGCCCCGCTCGTTCATCTTGGCTTCGAGTTTGGCGATCGAAGCCTCGTCGGTAAAGACTCCCAAGTCGCCGGGTTCGCTAAAGTCGACCAGCGTGTTGGTCAGCGTCGCGCTGCCGACGCGATCGCCGTCACCGTGCGCGGCTAAGTAGGCGAGCATCGTGATGGCCAACGTTCCACCCAAACACAGCGCCGCGATATCGATTTTCGGCGCGCCCGTCAAACGCCCGATCGCATCGAGTGCGGCTAGCGGGCCCTCGCGCAGATAGTCGTCCATCTTATAGTCGCGCATCGATTCGTCGGGGTTGCGATAGGAAATCATGAAGGTCTGATGACCGTGTTGTAGGGCCCACTCGACGAACGATCGCCCGGGGGCCAGATCCATGATGTAGTACTTGTTGATCCAGGGCGGGCAACAGAGCAACGGGCGCTCGAACACCGTATCGGTCTGCGGTGCGTAGGCGATCAACTCGATCAAGTCGTTGCGGAAGACGATTGTGCCCGGCGTTGCCGCGACGTTTTTGCCCAGTTCGAACGTCGACGAGTCGACCTGTTTAGGATAACCACCGTTATTCTTCACGTCGTCGAGGAACTCGGCCATCCCGCGTTTGAGCGACTCGCCGCCGCTTTGCACGGCCTCTTTGATGACGGCCGGATTCATCCACGGCACGTTGCTGGGCGCCAGCGAATCGAGCATCATCGTCAACGCAAATCGGGCTTTGCGGCGCGTGGCCTCGGGCAAGCGCGACGTTTCGACCAACTGCATTGCGTATTGGCGTTGCACCAAATACGCATCGAGCATGTTGGCCAACGCCGGATTGCTCGTCCAGGCCGGATCGTTGAAGCGCTTGTCTCCGGCAGCGCTGATGGCAGCCGGCGGCGGTGCTTCGCCTTGCATGCGCCGCAGCGCGTTCATCGCGACGGCTTGTTGGGCGAGCATGTAGCCGCCCGTCCACGTCGTCATGCGCATCGGGTCGCTCATCGCATCCATCACGACCGCGCGCAGCGCGTCGTTGAGCGATGCCGGGTCCACAGCTGATGCATCGAAACCGTAACTGAAATCTTCTATCGGCAGGGAGTCGATCACATGTACATCCCCCCATTGACATCGTAGACCGCGCCGGTGATGAAGCCGGAATTGTCGTCGCACAAGAAGCGCACCACGCGCGCGATTTCCGACGGTTCGCCCAAACGTGCGCCGGGAGTCTTGCTGACCGCCATGTCGATGGCGGCTTGCGGCATGGCGGCGACCATTTCGGTGCGCGTGAAACCGGGCGCGACCGCATTGACGGTGATGCCGTTGCGCGCGGTTTCCAGCGCGACGGTCTTGGTCAAACCGAGGAGCCCCGATTTCGCGGCGGCGTAATTGGCTTGCCCGAAGTTGCCGGTATGTCCGACCACCGAACTAATATTGACGATGCGGCCGTACTTGTTGGCCAACATGTTATCCAACACGGCTTTGATCATAAAAAACGGTCCCGACAAGTTCACGTCGAGGACCGCTTGCCACTCTTCGACCGTCATCTTTCTTACGGTGCGATCTTTGGTGATGCCGGCGTTGTTCACGAGAATGTCAATTTTGCCGTGCTCGGCGAGAACGCGCTCGACCATGGCTTGACAGGTCGCGAACTGCGCGACGTTGCCTTCTTGAAAATGGAGGAGCGAGCCGGTCCCATTGAGCGACGCGCGCAACGTTTCGGTCCGATCGCGATCGGCTTGCAGGCCGATGACGACGACGCGCGCGCCGTCATGAGTTAACGCTTTGGTGATGGCGGCGCCGATGCCGCGCGCGCCGCCGGTGACGATGGCGACGCGGCCTTTGAGTGGTCCTTGATTCATGCGGGCATAGTTATCCCGACATGCTTCGTCTACCTAGCAAAGCGCTAGGTTTTTACATATCGAGGCCGCCGTTGACCGTGTAGACCGCGCCGGTGATGTACGCCGACTCGTCTTCAAGCAGGAATTCAACGACGCGGGCTACCTCTGCGGGGCGACCCAAGCGACGCTGCGGGATCTTCTCGATCACCTTGTCGAGCGCGGCTTTGGGGATGGCCTCGACCATTTCGGTGCCGATGAAGCCGGGGGCAACCACGTTGGCAGTGATCCCTTTTTGGGCCATTTCCAGCGCGAGGCTCTTGGTAAAGCCGAACAAGCCGGCTTTGGAGGCGGCGTAGTTGGCTTGTCCGACGTTGCCGGTCTCGCCGATGACCGACGAGATGTTGATAACCCGTCCGGAACCGCGCTCGATCATGTGTTCGAGGACGGCTTTGGTCATATTGAACGCGCCCGACAAGTTGACGTCGATCACGCCGCGCCAATCGTCGGAGGTCATCCTGCGCAGCGTCTTGTCGGCGGTGATGCCGGCATTGTTGACCAAAAAGTCAACCCGTCCGAATTGGGCGAGCACCTCGTCGACCACGCGCTGACAGTCGTTGAAATCGTCGATGCGCCCTTGGTGGACTGACATCGAGCCGCCTTGCTCGCGGACTTTGGCGGCAAGCGCCTCGGCGGAATCTTTGCCCTTGCTATACCCGGCGGCAACGTGGGCGCCGGCTTGGGTCAACGCGGTCGTGATCGCGGCGCCGATGCCGCGAGTTCCGCCGGTGACGATGGCAACGCGATCTTTAAACATACGTCAAGATGCGCTTTTCCGCGTCGGCGCACCCGCTTGGTAGACCTTGCTAATTGGCTAGGTCGCTTGCGCGAGAACGTCGCCGACGCGGACGCGACCCGGCCGTTGGACGTCGCAATAGATGCCCATCAGGTTGCCGCGTTCTTGTGCGACGTAACGCAGGATGCGCGGATCCGATACGCCGTTGTGCAGGTCGTAGGTCGGGGTGACGCATCGTTCGATGCCTTTCCTAACGACCAACCGAGCTTCGCCCAACTGCAACGTCGCGCCGGCCAGAGCAATCTCGTCGAGCGCGAACTCCGGGTCGGCGGCGACGACGAAGTTTGGACGAAAGCGCAATGCTTCGACGGCGTAGCCGACCCGGCGGTTGAGGCCGTCAAGCCAGCGGTCGACGATCAGCGAGATCGGCGCGGCATCGAAGAAATGCGGCTCGCTCGCGTCGACGTCGACGGTGACGCCGCGCTGCTCCGCTAACCCGACCGCGCCGCCGAGATCGTCGGTCAGGTGAAGGCGGTTATTTTCCTTCCCGCGATAGGTCTTCCCGACCCGCGCGTGGCCCTCGCGCACGACCAACGCGCGGGCGCGGTCACCTGGCAACCCGCCGTCTTCGACCCGAACGCTCTCCAGCGGCTTCGCCTGCAGTGATTTGACCGGATAGCAATAGATGGCCGTCAGTCCTCCGAGTTGCTGCATACCACGAGCTTGAACTACTCCCTGGCCTAAAGGCCGAGGATTCTTCCACGCATCGCTCATGCGACACGCTGAGTTTCCTGCTTCGACGATTCGTCCAACGACGAATCTCCACAGGCGATCCGGGCCGATCCAGCCCTTCGTAGAATGTTGATAGCGGCGTTGGTGTCAGCGTTGGCCGCGTGGCCGCAGGCGACGCAGCGAAATGACGCTTGCGTTTGCCGGTTGTCCCGGCTGGCGTAGCCGCACTGCGCGCACGTTCGGCTCGTGTTGCGCGGATCGACCAACAGCAGCGCACCGCCGTTCCAGGCGAGTTTGTAGCCGAGTTGACGCCGAAACTCGCCCCAGCCCTGGTCGAGAATACGGCGGTTCAATCCGCTCTTCGCGCGCACGTTGGTGCCGGGATTCTCGATGGTGCCTTTGGCTGACGTCGTCATGTTGGTGATACGTAGGTCTTCCATCACGACAACGGCGTGGTTCTTGCTAATCGTCGTGCTGGCATTGTGGAGCATGTCGTTTCGTGCGTTCGCAATCTTCCGCTGAAGACGCGTGACGTTTGATTTCGCCTTGCGCCAATTTGCTGAGAACTTTCCTTTGCGCGCCATCCGACGCTGGTAGAATGCGAGTCGCTTCTCGTGTTTCTTGAAGGCGTCCCTTCCCC
>DATKGB010000167.1:0-5905 GCA_035544315.1 Verrucomicrobiia bacterium | reverse complement strand
GGGGCGTTTTGGCATACTCGAGAGCAGTTTGGTAGCAAGCGCGCGCGGCGCCCATCGAGCCCCAAATCAATCCGTAACGCGCCTCGCTCAAGCACGCCAGCGGCCCGGAGATACCGGCGGCGCTCTCCAGCATCGCATCGGCCGGAACGCGCACGCCCGAGAGCACCAGCTCGCTGGTGACCGACGCGCGCAGCGACAGCTTGCGTTCGATATCGTTGATCGTGAAGCCGGAGATCCCGGTGGGAACGATGAAACCGCGAATCCCGTCGTCGGTCTGCGCCCAGATGATGGCCACGTCGGCGATGCCGCCGTTGGTGATCCACATCTTGGTGCCCTCGATGATCCAATCCGGCCCGTCGCGGCGCGCGCGGGTGCGCATGTCCGAGGGATTGCTGCCGAAATCGGGCTCGGTTAACCCAAAGCAACCGATCTTTTCGCCGCGCGCCATCGGCGGCAGCCACTGCTGCTTTTGGCTCTCGCTGCCCCAGCGCGCAATCGCGAACATCGCCAGGGACCCTTGCACCGAAACCAAACTGCGTACGCCCGAATCGCCGTACTCTAACTCCATGCAGGTTAGACCGTAGGCGACCGCGCTCGCGCCTTGGCAGCCGTAACCGCGTAAATGCATGCCCAGTAATCCGAGATCGCCGAGTTCGCGCGCGAGTTCGCGCGGCAGAATGCCGTCTTCGAACCACTGCGCGATGTCGGGAAGCACGCGGTCCCGCACCCAAGCGCGCACGGTGTCGCGAACCATTTTTTCCTCATCCGAAAGCAGCGCGTCGATAGCGAGGAAATCGAGCGCGTCGGGGTGCGCGGGTCTGCGAGCCATTTAGTGCCCTGCCATCTACCGTCGTTTCATCGTTTCAATACGCGCGCGATCTTGTCGAACAACGCTTCGATCGAGCGCTCGTGCTGATCTTCAATACGGCGCCACAACAAGCGTCCGTCGCTATCGCTCAGCGTCGCTTGCACGCGATGTTCCAAGGTCGTCTGCTTGCCTTCGGATACCAGGTAGAAGCCGTGCGTGCCGTCAACGCCGTCATTGAGAAAACGCCAGACGATCGCCTCCTCGGGAAGCGTTTCGGCCAACATCGCGTGAACCCCCAAATGCCACTCTTCGGTCTTCGCGAGCGTCAGCGGTCCGGGCGAGCGCATAAACGGCTGCGCGGCGAACGGCCATATCTGGTCGCCCGAGGTCCCCATCTCTTCGAGTAAATGGAAGATGCGACGCTTGGTTCCATGAAAGGTTCGCGAACGCGAGACGAGCAGGGGAATCGGCATGCTCGGCAGTTTCGCTACCGACCACGCGTCACCCTTAGGGCTTGGGACTTGCTTCTCTTCTTCGTCGGTCGCCAGGGCGATCGCGGTCCCGAGATAAAGTTCGTCGCCCAATGGCCTCAATATTGATTCTGGGCGGCGGCGTCTTCCTAGGTAAACACGTGACGACGACGCTCCTTAGTCGCGGGCACCAAGTGACCCACTTCAATCGCGGACGCTCGGGTACCGCGCCCGCCGGCGCGGCGACCATCCTCGGCGATCGGCGCTTCGATCTTGCCAGCGCCGGTTCGACGAGTTGGGACGCGATCGTCGACACGTCCGGCTACGTTCCGCGCGATGTGGAAATCGCGAGCCGATATTTCGCTCAACGGGCGAAGCGCTATCTGTTCGTCTCGACGATCTCAGTCTACGATGCGAGCTTCGCGCCGATCGACGAAGATTCGCCGACCGTACCACTGGCGCCCGAGGCCGACCGCACGCGTGTCAACCCGGAAATCTACGGCGCGCTTAAAGCAGGGTGCGAAGCAATCGTTACGAGCACCTATCGTCAGCGGGCGACGATCGTGCGCCCGGGGCTAATCGTCGGTCCCGACGATCCGACCGATCGCTTTACCGCATGGCCGCTGCGCTTTGCGCGCGGCGGCGACGTCCTGGTGCCCGAATCGCCCACCTTCGCAACCCAGTTTGTCGACGTGCGCGATCTGGCCGCGTTCATCGTGCACGCGCTCGAGCGCGATCTCGCGGGGATCTACAACGTCACCTCGCCGCGAGGCGCGCACACACTGGGCGCGGTTTTTAGCGCCTGCATCGAGGCCGCGCGCGTCCCCACGCGTCTGCGATGGGCGACACCGGAGTTTCTGCAACGGCATGAGATCGGTGCGTGGATCGATATGCCGCTGTGGATTCCGGCATCCGCTGGCGAGCCCGGCATGCTGGCCATCGACGTCCGGCGCGCGCTGGTTGCCGGCTTGCAACTGCGTTCGTTGGAGCAGACCGTGCGCGACACGCTGGCCTGGACGCGCACGTGGCCGCGCGATCGTTCGCCGCACGCGGGCCTTACGCCGCAACGCGAGGACACGGCCCTTGCCGCGCTCGCCAGATAACGAAAAAGGCGACGCATTCGCGCAGCCCTCCTGCAGTCTTGTCCCTGGTCCTCGGAGTTTAGGCCTTGAGTTCGATGTCCACGCCGGCCGGCAGATCGAGATGCATGAGCGCATCCATCGTCTTGGGCGTGGCCTGAAGGATGTCGATCAGGCGCTTGTGTGTCCGCATCTCGAAGTGTTCGCGCGATTTCTTGTCGTTATTGGTCGATCGCTGCACGCAAAACCGGTTGATCTCGGTCGGCAAGGGCACGGGGCCGCTAACGAAAGCGCCGGTACGCTTGGCCGTTTCGACGATGCGCTCGGCCGACTGGTCGAGGACTTCGTGGTCGTACGCTTTTAAGCGAATGCGGATCTTCTGTTTGGACATCTCTATCTCAATTCGGTTGTCAAAGAACTCAAGGTTGTTGTCGCGTTTGTTCGTATCTCGGCTCGCGGGCCGAAGAAGGGCCGTCTATTCCAAAACCGTCGTGACGACGCCGGCGCCCACCGTGCGGCCGCCTTCGCGGATCGCAAACCGCAGGCCCTCTTCGCAAGCGATCGGCATGATCAACTCCACATCCATCGTAACGTTGTCGCCCGGCATGACCATCTCGACGCCTTCGGGGAGTCTGATGGTTCCGGTGACGTCGGTGGTACGGAAGTAGAACTGCGGGCGGTAGTTTCCGAAGAACGGCGTGTGACGGCCGCCTTCTTCTTTTGAAAGGACGTAGACTTCGGCTTTGAACTTCTTGTGCGGCTTGACCGAACCGGGTTTAGCCAACACTTGGCCGCGCTCGATGTCGTTGCGGTCGATACCACGCAGCAGGACGCCCACGTTGTCGCCGGCGATGCCCACGTCGAGCAGCTTGCGGAACATCTCGATACCGGTGACGACCGATTTGCGCGTGTCTTCGTGCAAACCGACGATTTCGATTTCTTCGCCGACCTTGACTTGGCCGCGTTCGACGCGACCGGTTCCGACCGTGCCGCGACCGGTGATCGTAAAGACGTCTTCGATCGGCATCAGGAACGGTTTGTCGGTGGCGCGGACGGGTTGCGGAATGTACTCGTCGACGGTGTCCATCAACTTGAAGATCGCATCGGCATCCGGGTCGCCCTTTTTACCGCTGGACTGGAGTGCCTTGAGCGCGGAGCCACGGACGATCGGGGTGTCGTCGCCCGGATACTCGTACTTGCTCAGGAGTTCGCGCACTTCGAGCTCGACCAGTTCGAGCAATTCTTCATCGTCGACCATATCGCACTTATTGAGGAACACGACGATCTTGGGAACGCCGACCTGCTTCATGAGCAAAATGTGCTCGCGCGTCTGCGGCATCGGACCGTCGGTCGCCGAAACGACCAGAATCGCGCCGTCCATCTGCGCCGCGCCGGTAATCATATTCTTGATGTAATCGGCGTGACCGGGGCAGTCGACGTGAGCGTAGTGGCGCTTGACCGTCTCGTACTCTTGGTGCGAGATCGCGATGGTAATACCGCGTTCTTTTTCTTCGGGCGCATTGTCGATCTCGTCGACGCCGCGCGCTTGCGCAAGACCCTCGGTTGAGAGGCAATGCGTGATCGCGGCCGTCAGCGTCGTCTTACCGTGGTCAACGTGACCGGTAGTGCCGATATTGACATGCGGCTTCGTGCGTTCGAATTTCGCCTTCGCCATTTAAACGTCCATCTTCCTTACGCTTACGCGAGTTTTTATGATTGTTTCCGTACGTCGCGGTGGAACCGAAGGTCGAGCGAGCATCCGTCCTCGGACCCAGGCGTTCGTAACCCTCTTGAATCACCGACAACGTGGTATGCCCCGCGGCGGGGCACGGCATAAACAACCGGCACGCAGGGTGCCGGGGGTCTACGACCTAGGGAATATATCAAGCGGGCTACGCTTCTGTCAACGGCTAGGAGTTTGTCGGGTCTTTAGGCCGGCTTCTTACCGGACTTGGCGACGATCTCTTCTTCGACGGATTTCGGCGCTTTTTCGTAATGCGAGAACTCCATCGTGTAGGTTGCGCGCCCCTGCGTGGCCGAGCGCATGTCGGTTGCGTACCCGAACATCTCCGAAAGCGGGACGTTGGCGGCGATGACTTGCGCGCCGCCGGGGGCTTCCTCGGTCGCTTGGATCATACCGCGACGACGATTGAGATCGCCGGTGATCGCGCCCATATAGTCTTTGGGCGTGGTCACTTCGACTTTCATGATCGGCTCGAGCAAGATCGGACCGGCCGCGCGGTTGGCTTCTTTCCAACCCATCGAGGCCGCGATCTTGAACGCCATTTCCGAGGAGTCGACGTCGTGGTAGGAACCGTCGAAGGCCTCGACCTTGAAATCGAGGACCGGGAATCCGGCAAGCACGCCGCTTTGCGACGACTCACGGATGCCCTCTTGCACGGCCTTGGCGTATTCCTTGGGAACCTTACCACCGACGATCTTCCAGTCGAAGACGAAGCCGGTGCCCGGCTCCTGGGGCGTCACGCGCAGCCAGACATCGCCGTATTGTCCTTTACCGCCGGATTGGCGTACGAACTTGCCTTGCTTTTCAACCGTCTTGGTGATCGCTTCTTTGTATGCGACCTGCGGTTTGCCGACGTTGGCCTCGACCTTGAATTCGCGACGCAAGCGATCCAAGATAATCTCGAGATGCAGTTCGCCCATGCCGGCGATGATCGTCTGCTGCGTTTCCTCGTCGGTGTGCATCTTAAAGGTCGGATCCTCTTGAGCCAGGCGCACGAGGCCCTTGCCCAACTGGTCCTGATCCGCCTTGGACTTCGGCTCGATCGCCTGCGAAATCACCGGTTCGGGGAACACAATGTTTTCGAGTATGATCGGAATCTTCTCGTCGCACAGGGTGTCGCCGGTGCGCGTGTCGGTCAACCCGACGGCCGCTGCGATGTCGCCCGCGCCGATCGAATCGATGTCTTCGCGATGGTTGGCGTGCATGCGCAGGATTCGTCCGATGCGCTCCTTGCGCCCCGACCGCGCGTTGTAGACGTACGAACCCTTAGCCAGCGTTCCCGAATAGACCCGGAAGTAGGTCAGGTTACCGTACGGATCGGTCGCGATCTTAAACGCAAGCGCTGCGAACGGCTCGCCGTCATCGGCCCTGCGCGTGATCGGCTTGTCGGTCTTAGGGTCGATACCCGTGATCGTTTTGGCTTCCAGCGGTGAAGGCAGATAATCTACGATCGCGTCCAGCAGCGGTTGAACGCCCTTGTTCTTAAACGCCGATCCGCACAGCATCGGCAGCACCGTACCGGCGATCGTCGCTTTGCGAAGAGCCGTCTGCATCCGACCCAGCGGCAGTTCCTTCCCGTCGAAGAACAGCTCCAGCAGCTCGTCGTCTTGCTCGGCGATCGCTTCGACCAGTTCCCGGCGCCACTTCATGGCGAGCTCGCGCAGCTCGCCATCGACTTCGTGCGACTCCATGCTGGAGCCGGCGTCATCGGTGTAAATGATCTTCTTCATCGTGAACAGATCGACGACGCCTGTGAAGTGATCTTCGGCGCCGATCGGAACCTGAATCGGAACGGCTTCCCCCC
>DATKGB010000166.1:0-4469 GCA_035544315.1 Verrucomicrobiia bacterium | reverse complement strand
CGATCGGCGGGAGCGGTGCGGTCGCCGCATAGGTCAGCGCGGGATCGGCACCGATCGCCACCGCGACCGGAATCTTGTCGCCCCACGCGTCGGCGTGCGCGCGGCCGTGTTTGTGGCGTTGCCAGTGCATGCCGGTCTGGGTCGCGTTGTAGACTTGCATGCGATACATGCCGACGTTGAAGCGTCCGTTTTGCGGATCTTTGGTGACCACTAGCGGCAACGTGATGAACGGTCCGCCGTCCAGCGGCCAGGTCGTGAGCACTGGAATCGTGTTGAGATCTGGTTCGCGCATCACTACGTCTTGGCACGAGCCGTCGCGTACGGTTTGGGGAATGGCATTGGCCAGGGGTGCGAACGTTTTGAGGGCACCGAGCTTGTCGAAAAACCCGCTGCCCGGCGGCGTAAAATCCAAGAGCGCGCGCAGGCGATCGCCGACCTCGTCGAGGGTGGCGGCATCCAGCGCCATGGCCATGCGCGCGTGCGTTCCAAAGGCGTTGGTGAGCACCGGGAACTTCGAGCCTTTAACGTCGGTGAACAGCAGCGCGGGACCGCCGGCCTTGACGACGCGATCGGTGATCTCGGCGATTTCAAGATAGGGATCCACGCGTGCCGCGACGACCTGCAGGTCGCCGCTCTTTTTGAGAGCGTCGACGAAGGCTGAAAGCGAGTCGAATGGCATGGTCTTGCCTATCTTGGCCGCCGCCCCCTCGAGGTCATCCCCGAGGGATGAACCTCGCACCCGGCAAAGGTCGCGACATGCAATTCATTTCGATTTCGCGGCGGCGGACCGACCGATTTACCGATGCGGAGTTTGCCCCGCACATCGAGGCGGAGCGCCAACGCGTTCGCGAGCTGTATAAGGACGGGGTTCTGCGCGCGATCTGGGTGCGTAAAGACATTCCGGGCGCGGTCATGCTGCTCGAATGTGCCGACGAGAGCCAAGCGCGCGCGGCCATCGATTCTCTCCCGCTCGCGCGCCGCGATATGCTCGAAGTGCAGCTCGTCCCGCTGAGCGGTTACCCCGCGTTCTTTCCCATCGAATAGTCCGCCGCGCTTCGACACGGTCCTAATCTAACTTGAGACTTTTTCGAATTAGGCGGTCGCGCAATCGTGGTGGCAGCCAGGCGATGATGGATTGGATATTGGCTTCGGTGCCGAGCACGTAACGAGCGCGCGGTCGCCGTGACGTCAACGCTTCGAGAATCGCGGCGGCGACGACGACGGCTTCCAAGCCGTTGGCTTCGGCGTGATGCGTCACCGCAACAATTTTCTCGATTGCCGTCGCGTAGTGCACGGCCGCTGGGTGGGCGCCAGTGCGTTCGACCATGGCATCTTTGGCGTTACGCCCTTTCTGCCAAATGGGTGTTTTGACCGCGCCGGGTTCGATCAGCGCGACGTCGATGCCGGCCGGCATCAGTTCGATCCGCAACGTGTCCGTCAGCGCGCGCAATGCA
Organism: Verrucomicrobiia bacterium; assembly: GCA_035544315.1. Lineage (GTDB taxonomy): Bacteria > Vulcanimicrobiota > Vulcanimicrobiia > Vulcanimicrobiales > Vulcanimicrobiaceae > JALYSX01. Next base: position 3,015 of record DATKGB010000166.1, on the reverse strand, counting down.
AATTTGGAAGCGGCATAGGCGCCGACTAACGGCGGCGCAAGCCGCCCCGCGATCGAACCGACGAAGACGATCCGACCGCGTGACGCACGCAGCATCGGCATAAACGCTTGCGTGACGGCGATTTGGCCAAAGACGTTCACCTCGAATTGTCGCCGCAACTCGTCGATCGGTAGGATTTCCAGCGGGCCGGCAACCGAGATGCCCGCATTGTTGACCAGCCCGCGCAAAGTTACACCGGTCTCGCGTACGCGCTCGTACGCGGCCGCAATCGACGCGGCATCGGTGACGTCGAGACGTAGCGCGGTGATCTGTGGATGCGCGGCCTCAAGTTCGCGTGCGGCGGCGTCGTCGCGCACGCCCGCAAAGACCGCGAACCCTGTGCTTGCAAGAAGCTTCGCGCTAGCTTCCCCAATGCCGCTGGAAGCACCGGTCACCACGATGGCTTGCGATGTCATAACGTACTCCAAAAAAGGGGCCCGCATCGCTGCGGGCCCCGGTGTTTCGACTATTCGCCGTCGCTGCCGTGGCGTCGACGCCGCGGACGACGGGGCAGTTCGCCCAGGTCGCTGGTAGGCGCCGCCGGCGGTGCTTCGGCACGCGGCACCTCTGCGCGTGGTGCGTCGGTGCGCGGTGCGTCGTTACGCGGACCGCGATCCCGGTCGCCCGAGGGCGGTCCGGTGCGCGGGCGGAACGGACGGCGTCCGCCGAAGTCGTCGCCACCGCCGCCCGAAGACTCGCCGCCCGGCATCAACACCTTGCGCGAGAGATTCAGACGACCTTGGCCGTCGACTTCCATGACTTTGACTTTGACTTCATCGCCGACGTTGAGCACGTCTTCGACGCGCGCGACGCGTTCGGGTGCGATCTGGCTGATGTGCACGAGGCCTTCTTTGCCTCCCGGAATCTGCACGAACGCACCGATCGCGATCACGCGGGTCACGATGCCGGTGTAAACTTCGCCGGCCAGGATGTCCTTGGTGAGCGCTTTGATCGTGGCTTTGGCTTTTTCGCCCGACTCGCCGTCGAGCGCGGTGATGAACACCTTGCCGTCGTCCTCGATGTCGATTTTCTCGACGCCGCACTCGTCGATGATCTTGTTGATCATCTTGCCGCCGGGGCCGATAACGTCTTTGATCTTTCCGACGGGGATTTGAACGACGATCATGCGCGGCGCGAACTTGGAAAGTTCGGGGTTGGGCTTGGCAATCGTTGCCTTGAGCTTGTCGATGATGAAGAAGCGAGCTTTCTTTGCGTCTTCCATCGCTTCGCGCATGATGTCGGTGGTGATACCGCTGACCTTGATGTCCATTTGGACGGCGGTGATGCCCTTCTTGGTACCGGCGACCTTAAAGTCCATCTCGCCCAGCGAATCTTCGAGACCTTGGATGTCGCTCAGGATCGCGTACTCGCCATCTTTGATGACCAAACCCATCGCGACGCCCGCGACGTGTTCGCGGATCGGCACGCCGGCATCCATGAGCGCGAGCGTGCTTCCGCACACCGACGCCATCGACGACGAACCGTTGGATTCGAGCACTTCTGACATCAGTCGAAGCGTATACGGGAAGTCTTCGCGCGACGGAAGCACCGGAATCATCGCACGTTCGGCGAGGTATCCGTGGCCGATCTCGCGGCGACCGGGACCGCGCATCGGGCGCGTCTCGCCGACGGAATACGGCGGGAAGTTGTAGTAATGCATGTAGCGCTTGTCTTCGAGCGCGACCACGCCGTCCAGGCGCTGCTGGTCGCTGATCGAGCCCAGCGTTGCCGCGGTGAAGACCTGCGTTTGCCCGCGCGTGAAAACGCCCGAACCGTGAACGCGGGGCACGTAGTGCGTCTTGCACCAGATCGGACGGATTTCGTCGAGCTTGCGGCCGTCGGGGCGCTTGCCTTCGTCGACGACCATCGTGCGCAGTTCGCCCTCTTCCATCGATTTGATGATCTTCTCGAAATCCTTATTTCCGGGATTTTCGAGTAGCGCGAGGATCTCCACGTCTTTTTTAGCGCAACGTTCGATCGCCGCGGCACGTTTGAGTTCGGCAAACGCGAGTTCGCGCTCGCCCTTCTCGACGACGCGCATCGCTTTCGCGACGTCTTTGGCAAACGTTTTTCGGACCCACTTGTCGAGTTCGGCATCGGGCTTGTTGACCGGAAACGCGCGTTTTGGTTTGGCAACTTTCTTCGCGAGCTTGTCGATCGCCGCAACGATCTTGCGAACATTTTCATGCCCGACTTCAACTGCTGCCAGCAGTTCGTCCTCGCTGATTTCGTGGAAGCTGCCTTCGACCATCATGACCGCGTCGGCGGTGCCGGCGACGACCAGATCCATGCCGCCGGTTTCGTACTCGGGCAGGGTCGGGTTGATAATGTATTTGCCTTTTTCGTCGCGACCGACGCGCACCGCGGCGACGGTTTTCTCAAACGGGATGTCGCTAAAGGCCAACGCGGCGCCCGCGGCGCACACGCCGATGACGTCGGCGTCGAGTTCGGGATCGACCGAGAGCAGCGAAGCGACGATCTGAATGTCGTTCCGGAAGCCATCGGGGAAGAGCGGGCGGATCGGACGGTCGATTTGCCGCGAGGAGATCACCGCATGCTCGCTTGGGCGCCCTTCGCGCTTGATGAAACCGCCGGGGATTTTTCCGGCCGCGTACATTTTCTCTTCGAAGTCGCAGGTAAGGGGGAAGAAGTCGATGCCTTCGCGTGGTTTTGCGGAGGCAGTGACGGCGCAGAGCACGACGTTTTGATCGCCGTAACGAATCACCGCAGACCCGTTGGCCTGTTTTGCTAATTCGCCGGTTTCGATCACCATCGTGCGCCCGCCGATCTCTAACGAGATGGTTTCGGGCACAAAGAACTCCTATGGTGTATTGTTTTGGTCGTTTTATGTAACCCCCGTGGGTTCGGGCCTGGGCCGAGGATGGCCTGGAGAGGGGGCTTCCGGAGCCATAAAACACAAATACGTATTTATCGAAACACGAAACTGTGTTATGATGGGTGCATGGATACGCTCCC
>DATKGB010000165.1:0-5189 GCA_035544315.1 Verrucomicrobiia bacterium | reverse complement strand
GGAACGAGACCATCAAGGTTTCGCTGGAGTACACGACCGGGCACGTCGTCGAGTCCGCGACAATTCAGCCGGAGTCGGTGTGGACCTCCACGAAATGCTGTTTCGCAGCGGGCACGCACTACCACATCGTGGCCACCTTGCCCGGGGAGCATGCGGTATTCTTCAAGGTCGCCTTTTCGCCGCACCTGTGTGGTAACGGGAGACTTCTATATTACGGCCTTGCGACGTTCGACGTCGCCAACAGCGGAATTTCCGAGACCAGAAAGTCGTTCTGCTATGACTGATCGAGCGTTCGTCCAACGCCTGTAGACAAGGGCACTGTTCGCGCCCTACGCGGCTTCGAGACGTCGGACGATGATCGCGGAGACGGGGAGTTGCTCACCGTGAGCGGCACTTACGCTAGTACTTTTGCCAGGTCGTCGCCGTCGGTTTCTTGATAGAAGCGATTGTTGGTTTCGCTGATAGCCGGGGCCCACGGATCGACTTGCTTTGACGCGGTCGGTAGATGGACGGTTGGGCCTGCGGCATCCGAGTAGTCGGCGCCGCTAAATGGGGCAAAGTCGTGGCTTTCTTTGTGCGCGATTACGATATCGGCGACGCTCTTGCTGGCAGTAGCGGCTTTTGCGCGGACGTCATTGCGCAAGCGCCCGTCGTGCGCGATCGTGTCGTAGGCGGCCATCGCCGGGCGGTCGGCTTGCCACGGTAGGTGCTGCGACTGCAGAGCGGGATCGCGGGTCATTCCGTCGATCGAACCCACATCTTGACGAATTGCTGCACGTGCGTTGGGGTCGTGCGCCGCGCCAACGAGTGCGTCGTTGAGCGCCTTCACGTTGCTCCGTATCGATGCGATCTTCTCCGGATCGAGATCGAGCACATCGAATGCGGCCGACGGTCCGAATGAGTCGCCGAAGCCGTCCCCGTAGCGCGCGTGCATGACGTCCCTAACGACGGCCTTGCCCATTGCATTGGGATCGTCGGTGTGCTGTGCGATCGCTTCGGCGACGTCGCTGGGCGTTCCAGGCGACAACATCGTCTCGGGGGACGCCGCCAAGTATTTTACGCCAACACCGGAGAGCGCGTCGGCGAAACCCAACGTGTCCATCAGACACTGGTTCGCGACGACGCCATCCACACCGCGTCCGGCATCCTCTGGATGTTCTTTGGCGTGCAGCGCAACGCCGTCGGCGATTGCTTGGGCCATCTTGGGCATCGGCATGATGCCGTGGGTGCTGTCGGTCTCCAACCCGCCGCCGTCCCCGCCACCGTGATCGACTAAGTCGATCCAGGTTTGCTTTGCCCCGGATTTCTCCGCCTCGTCGAGAGTGTGCGCGACGAACTGCGCTAGATTATCGGGTGACGACATATCGTGCGGCTTGTCGATCTGCGCTTCGCCGATCTTGCCGTCGGCGATGGTGAAGTTGTCGGTATGAAGAGCGCCTTTGACGATGTCCCCGTGCGCCGCTTTGAGCGAGGTCGTGTCCTCAATCGCGAAGCCGATATTTGGGTCGCCCTGACTGACCTTGAGGGCTTGGCCGAGCACCGCTTCTTGCGATGCGTCGAGGTTGTTATCGCCGTCGCGATAGATCCCGAACTCGAGCGCGTGCTGAGCCGAAGAAAGGGTCGTGGTCTGCATAAAGCCTCCTCGAAAGTGTTTTCGAGGAGCCTACTGCTTGAAACGGGCCGACCGGCTAGGGTGTCCTAGATTCGGCTAATCGTTGGGTTGCAGGTAGACCTGTCGATTGGCGTAGTCGAGATACATCACGTAGTAACCCAAGACGGTCTGACCGATGATCCCGTCGTAATCGGTGAGTTCGCCCTTTGACGATTCCGGTTCCAGTACGTAAATGTGTGCGAACTCGAGTGGACCAAACGAGAAATCTTTCAGCTGCAGTTCTTGCGCGACAACGTCTCCGCCGACATATTGGATGCTGTAGTCGGAAGCGTTAACGGTCCACCGATCCGGAACCGTCTGGACATAATGCTGGAAGAGTATCGTCGGCACCGAGCCAGTGTCGATCAGGAAGTTGCCTGCGATGCCGTTAAATGATGCGGCTACGCGTGGAACCCCGTCATCGAGCGCGATCGGCATGCGCGTCACGGGCGCTCCGCTGCTCGGCAACGCGGAGCCCGGTGGATAAAAGGTCAGCGTTTGTTTCTTGAAATCGATTGCGAGCACGGCGTTGCTGATAAAGTCAAACCCGAGCAAGCCGACGACTTTGACATCCGGGAAATTGTTCGTAATCGGAAGCTCATCAAAGACGGCGTTGCGGACGTGGAGATCGCCGATCGAAATGTCTGGGACAATCGTGCGCGATTCATCAAAGCTCCCGCCGATCGTCCCGCTACGCCGGTCGTAAGCGGTCAGGCCGAGATCGTGGGCGACATCCGGATTGATCGTCATGCCGCTCGATCCGGTATCCAATTGGAAATCGAGCCCGCGCCCGTTGACGGTCGCGCGGACGATGATCGTCCCGTCAATAAAGCGCACCGGCAACCTGAATGGCTGGGCGGAAGGAAACGTCAAGATCGAACGGCTAGCTGGAATATGAAAGTCGACCGCGGTTTTCACGGGGGCGAACGAGACGACTTTGGAATCCGTGTCGTTGTCGGTTCTGCCGTCCGAATACGATGTATGAAACGCACGCGTCGAACCAAAGACGCGTCGATAACCGTCGTAGGTTGCCACGTGCTTGAGGCGGTCCTTTTCCCACGTTACCGAGCGTGCCAGTAAAAAAGTATCCGTGGCATAATACAGAATTTGATGTTCGCCGTTGGCCGGGTTGACATCGATTGCATAAAGCGCCGGCGACGTTTGGGTAACGCCCAACATCGTCACGCGGTTGGCCGGGTCCTCGGGATGATCGAGGGCACGCGCGTTGGGATTCTCGCGTTCGTGAAAATTCGTATCCAACGTGACGATTCCGTTTTCATCCTGGTCCCAATCTTGTTGCCCATAGGTCCCGTAGGCAGTCGCAAACGGCCCCGCGACGGCGTGGGTTATCACGTTGGCGCCATCGGTATACGTGGTGTGGGTTTGATCCAGGCCGCCGACATGCGAGCGGGAGACGATCGCATAGGTGCCGGCCGTTAGCTCTCCGCGAGCAACCCCGGCTTTCTGGAGCACCTCGACGGCCGTCAGCGTCGTCGGAGTATAGGCATCGTCGGCCCGAGCCGCCGGCGGGATGAGAAAGCATAAGGCCAATACGGCCGCACATAAACGCACCATGCAAACGGTTTCGACACAATCCGGCGCTAGCCTGGAAAGCGTACTAGGGCCGCGCCTATTTCGCGAAGGAACTCGGCCCCGACTCGTGGGAGTCGGCTCAGTAGTCGTTCAACTCGACTATCGATGACTCCGGCACGAGGATGCCGAGCGGCAACAACGGAAGGTTGAATTTAGGAGGGCTGGTTTTGACATCGCGCAAGAGGTTTGTTACCGCCGCGGCCGCATCGGTGAGTGTGCTGCTCGCGACACCGGCACTCGGACAGACGACGGCTGCGCCCTCGCCAATCCCCTCGCCGTCGCCGTCGGTGAAACCCGTATCGAAGGTCTCGGAATCGGCACGAGCTCTCGCGCTGCAGATGCGTACCTTCGATCCGGCTTTGACGGACCGCGACATCGAAACGATCGCCGCAGGCATCGATGGGAATCTGAAAGTCGGCAAGGCGATCAATCGCAAGGGTCGAGCGCTTAAGAACTGGGACGAACCGGTAACGCGCTTCGAGGTGAAGCGATGACGAGCGAAGAGATTGCGTTCACCGAGGCCGTTGCGCTTGGCCGAATGATCGCTCGACGAAAGATTTCGTCGCTCGAACTGACCGATCTTTATCTGGCGCGTTTGGAGAAGTACGGAAGCACCTATGGCGCCGTCGTGACGATCATGCACGATCGAGCGCGACGCGAAGCCAAAGAAGCCGACACGGAGGTCGCCGCCGGCCGCGCGCGCGGACCGCTGCACGGCGTTCCGTACGGCGTCAAGGATCTGCTCGCGGCGATCGGCGCGCCGACGACGTGGGGCGCGGCGCCGTATCGCGATCAGGTATTCGACTACGATGCAAGCGTGGTGAAGAAGTTGCGTGCCGCGGGCGCCGTGCTGCTCGCGAAACTCGCGATGGTCGAACTCGCGGGCGGCTTCGGCTACAACGACGCCGACGCGTCCTTCACGGGACCGGGCCGAACGCCTTGGAATCGTGAGTTTTGGAGCGGCGGATCGTCGAGTGGCCCCGCAACCGGCGTCGCTGCGGGTCTGGTGGGTTTCGCGATCGGCTCGGAGACGAACGGCTCCATCATGAACCCGTCGGGCGCTTGCGGCGTTACCGGACTGCGGCCGACGTACGGCCGCGTGAGCCGTCACGGTGCGATGGCATTGATGTGGACCTCCGACAAGCTCGGTCCGATCTGCCGTTCCGCACGCGATGCCGAAACCGTTCTGAGCGTGATTGCTGGGTCCGATTCCAACGATGCAACCTCGGTCGATGCGCCGTTCCTGACGATTCGCAACCGTCGTCCTAAAATCGGCGTGCTCAGACATGGCGCGATCAAATCGCAACCCGCGGTCGTTAAGAATTTCGAGGCCTCGCTTGCGGTGCTGGGAGAGTACTGCGACGTCGTTGCGGATGTCGCTCTTCCCGATGGACCCTATGGCGACGTGTTCGGCGCGATCTTCAACGGCGAATGCGCCGCGGCGTTCCGCGACCTGATCGAGAGTGGGCGTTCGCGCGAGTTACAGTCCAAAGACGACCGGCTTGGTGGCTATCAAGTCTACGGATCGCTGGCGGTGGACTACGTCGACGGCATGCGACAGCGCGCGATCCTAAACCAACGCGTCGCGCACGCTTTCGACCCGTACGACGCCATCGTCTACCCAAATTCGTCGACCGTCGCCGTGCCGGTCGGGGTACCCTTCGATAAGGCGTATCCGCAGTATCCGGGCGGCCCGGATATGGGAAGCCCGGGCAATCTGGCGGGGCTTCCGTCGGTCGGCGTGCCCAACGGTTTCGGCAATCACCATTTGCCGACCGGGCTTGCGTTCATGGGCCGAGCATGGGGTGAATTTCAACTGACCCAAATCGCCAAAGCGTACCAGTCGCGCACGTCGTTCCACACGCAGCACCCGACGCTCATCGAAACGGGTCGCGGATCGTGAGGCCTTCGACGACTTGAAGCCCGAGGGCGGGCGGCGTCGAAC
>DATKGB010000164.1:0-13486 GCA_035544315.1 Verrucomicrobiia bacterium | reverse complement strand
ACAACTACCGCATCCGGCGAGCGGCGGTCGAGGCCGGGATCGCTTGCTTGACCAGCCTGGATACTGCCCGAGCTCTCGCGCAGGCCCTGGCGAGCACGCCCGGACCGCCGCGCTCGCTGCAGGCCTATCAGGCGGAGATAGGCGCGGCCCGGTAAAGAGAGCGGAGTGACCGAACCTTCGCCGCGACTTCTAACGCCTAAGCCGAGTTCATCCGGGGCCTTTGTCCTTGGCGGCAACAAGAATACATTGGCCTTCGTCAGCTCGTTTCGCCCCGAAGGCGGCAGCCTGACCGCGCGCTTGCTGCCGCTGGCGTGGACGCCGTTAGGGGTCGTAATCGCCGACCGCTGGCAGAACGTCGGCGTCGCGCTGTCATCGCTGATGGACTGGATCGATAAGACCTTCCCGGCCGACGACGACCGCGCGTTCGTCGCGCCGGTCCGTGACATCGAACTGCTCGCGCGCATCCAATGGCATGCGGACCTGCCCGAGGGCCTGGACCAAAGCACCATCCTCAACGTCGAGGACGTTCCCGAAGATGTGTTCGACGGACTCGTCAACCCGCCGGGACAGATCGTGCAGTGCGCGGTATGCCGACGCTTGTGCGTGCTCGACGATTTTGTCTGGAAAGAGAAGCAACTGTGCGCGTGGGACTTTCACGCGCAGGTCTTCGGTAAACGCGGACCGTGGCGCAACGGAGCCTACGAACCGCGTCACTTTGAAACGTTACCGTCCTGCGCGTACGTCGCGCCGGCGCTACTGCTCGAACAAGGCGTCGACGCCGTCTTGGCGACCAGCGGCGTCCCCGACGACGTGGCCCATCGCGCCATCAACTTGCTGCTCGACGCCGACACGGCGACGCCGCATCTGGGCGTCCGCACCGAGGGCGGCTTTACGGTTCTGCGCGAAACGCTCGCGGCGAGCGCCGCGCCGTGATCGATCGCGCGATGGCGCGGGTCGCCGCGCTCTTCGTGCTGGCGTTTCTGGCCTTGGCCGCCCGTCAGGCGTACGTGCAAATCGTGCAAGCTCCGTCCCTGTCCGCGCGCGCCGACGACCCGCGCCACGCCCTTACCGACGCGCAGCGAGGTCGCATTCTGGCCACCGACGGCACGGTGCTCGCGCAAACGCGAAACGGCAAACGCATCTATCCGTACGGAGCATCGTTGGCCCACACGCTGGGCTACGTCTCGGCGCGCTACGGCACGAGCGGACTGGAAGATGCATACGATCGCGCCCTGACGCCGCCCCAAGGAAGCGGCGATCCGATCGCCCAGTTCCAAGCCCTGCTGAGCGCGTTTGGAGCCGGACACGGCGACGCGCGCGGAGCCGACGTCGTCACCACGATCGTGCCGGCAATTCAAGCCGAACTCTATGCTCAACTCGATCGGCACGTGCGCGCCGCAGGCGTCGTCCTGGATCCCAACACCGGCGCGGTGCTGGCGATCGCGTCGGTCCCGTCGTTCGATCCCAATACCCTCGACGTGAACTTCTCATCCCTGCTCTCGGACCCGAACAGCCCGCTCCTGGATCGCGCGCTCGACGGGCTCTACCCGCCGGGTTCGACGTTCAAGATATTTACCGCCTCGGCGGCGGTCGATTCGGGGACCGTCGCGATGGATTCGCGTTTTCACGATCCCGGTTACTTGGATGTCGGCACCTTTCGATTGCACAACGACGAAGACGAATATACGGGCGACGCCGATCTGACGACCGCGTTCGCGCTGTCGAGCAACGTCGATTTCGCGCAGATCGCACTCAAGCTGGGCGTCGATACGTTTTACCAGTACTTGGACCGCTGGAATATCGGCGGCTCGCTCGATTTTCAAATCCCCGCTTCGCGCGCTCGCGTGCCCGATCGTAACGGCCTGACCGACGGCGAACTCGCGCAGATGGGCTTCGGGCAAGGGGCCCTACTGATGACGCCGCTGCAGATGGCCCTCATCGACGCGACCATCGCCGGCGGCGGCAACGAGCCGCGCCCATTCATCGTCCGTCAAATCGTGCGCCAAGGCGCGATCTCATCGGTCGACGCACCGGGTATCCTGACCAACCCGATATCGGCGGATACCGCTACGGACGTGAAGAACATGATGGTCGCGGTCGTCGCGCGCGGCACCGGCTTTCCGGCGCGGATCCCCGGTATCGTCGTCGCCGGCAAGACCGGGACTGCAACCAATCCGTTGGGAGCATCGCACTCGTGGTTCGTGTGCTTCGCTCCGGCGGGCAAACCGCGGGTCGCGGTGGCTATCGTGGTGGAGAATGCCGGGTACGGTGCGAGCGTGGCCGCACCGATCGCGCGGGATGTCTTGGAAACGGCGCTACAGAACGTGGGAACGTGATCGAAGAACAGGTGTTTAACGGCCGCTACCGGCTGGAGAAGAAGCTCGGCGAAGGCGGAATGGCCATCGTGTATTGCGGTACCGATGCGGTGTTGCGCCGGCGCGTCGCCGTCAAAGTGTTGCGCGAACAGTACGCCGCCGACGAAGAGTTCGTGCGCCGCTTCTATCAAGAAGCCGAATCCGCCGCGCGGTTGTCGCACCCGAACATCGTCAACACCTACGACGTCGGCCGCGAAGGCAGCCTCTACTACATCGTGATGGAACTCATCGACGGCCCGTCGCTGGCCGAAATCATCGCCGCCGACGGGAGGCTGCCCGAACCCGTCGCCATCGACTACGCCGCCCAAGTCTGCAACGGCTTGGCCTTCGCGCACCGCCAAGGCCTTTTACATCGCGACGTCAAGCCCGCCAATATCCTGGTTACCAAGGACGACGTCGTTAAACTTTCCGATTTCGGCATCGCGCGCGCGGTCTCGGCACAGACGATGGCCCTGACCAAGCCGGGCTTGGTCATGGGCAGCGTCTACTACATGTCACCCGAACAAGCACAAAGTCACGAGTTGCACGAGAGCTCCGACCTCTACAGCGTCGGCGTCGTTCTCTACCAAATGCTCACGGGCAATCTGCCGTTCACGGGCGAGTCGCCGGTCACCGTCGCGCTCAAGCACGTCGGCGATCCCGTTCCGACCATCGATACCTCGGCGCTGGGCGTTAGCCCGGCGCTGGCGGCAATCGTCAACAAACTGCTGCAGAAGCAGCCCGACCATCGCTTTCAGTCGGCAGCGCAGGTTGCATCGGCGTTGCGCGAGGCCCGCGAGCGCCCCAGCGTCCCCGGTTGGATGATCGCCGACGACGCCCCGACCCAACGGTTTGCAACCGTCGTGCCGCCGCCGCGTCAATCCCCGCGACCCGATCGTCCATACTCGTCGCTCGAGGATGCCCGGTCGTCGCGCGGCCGTTCCAACCTGACGGCAATCGTCGCGCTCGTCGCGGTGCTTTTGGCGGCCACCGTCGGTGGCTACGTATTTTTTGGCCGCCCCTTGCCGCACTTGGGCGCGAGCGTCGCCGTCGGCAGTTATAAGAACCAAACCGATACCGATGCCGAGAAGGCGCTCGACAACGCGGGCTTGCTGCATAAGGTCACGCTGACGGCCAGCGATACCGTTCCAGCCCATCACGTCATCTCTCAAAATCCGGCACCGGGTACCCCGGTCGATCCCAATTCGACCGTCGAACTCTTCGTCAGCAACGGCTTGCCGGTTATCGGCTTGCGCGACGTTACCGGCTTTACGCTCAGCGACGCGCAGCGCGATTTGAGCGCGGACAAGTTCGTCGTCAAGACCAAGTACGTGCATAACGCGAGCAATAAGGACACGATCGTCGCGCAGAAACCCAAGGCCGGCGCCAACGTTCGCCAGGGTTCGGCGGTGCTGCTAACCGTTTCGGCCGGACCGGCGCAAGTACCGATGCCGCGACTGCTCGGGCTCACCGTCGATGCCGCACTTGCGTTAGCCGCCAAGGACGGCTTTGCGCTGGACGCCTCGCAGAGCGCGCCGTTTGCCGACGTGCCGGCCGGCGCCATCGGTTCGCAAAGCGTGGCCGTCGGCACGCCGATCGACCCCAAGGCCGCACCGATGGTGTCGGTCGTCGTCTCCAGCGGATCGGGCGGCGGACCGGCCAACACGACGACCACCACCCAGAGTGCAACGATATCGGATCTCACCGGCAAGAGTTACGCCGACGCGCTGGCGGCGACGACCGCCGCGCGTTTGAACGTAGAATGGAACTACCAGGTGCAATCGACGGCGATCGGGACCGTCGTCGCGCAAAATGTCAGCGGTTCGACGGCCATCTTGACCCTTGCGGTTTCCGGTGAAGTGCCCGACACCGAAGGCATGACGATCGATGCCGCACGTGCCAAGCTGGCCGCCGACGGTTATCCCAATCCGTCGATCACGTATACGACCATCGAAGGATCCGACGGGAACGTCGTGCGCACCAACCCGTTGGTCGGCACGCCGCTCCGACCCGGGAACTCGGTCACGCTGATCGTGAACGGCAGCGGTCAGTGAGCGCTCCGACGCGCATTTTGGGGATCGACCCGGCGTTGCGCGTCACCGGTTACGGCGTCATCCATCGTGACGGGTCTCGGATCACGCTGCTCGAAGCCGGGGTCATCGCGCCGGCCGTCGACGCGCCCTTAGAACGCCGCCTGGCCGAGCTTTACGACGGTATCGTCGAGGTGCTGGTGGCCAACCGCCCCGATGTGGTCGTCATCGAAGAACTCTACAGCACCTACAAGAACCCGCTGACCGCGATCCTGATGGGGCACGCTCGCGGCGTGCTTTGCTTGGCGGGAGCGCAGCACGGCGTTCCGGTCAAGACGCTGGGCCATTCGCACGTCAAACGCGCTCTGGTCGGTTCGGGAAGCGCACGCAAAGATCAAGTCAACGCGATGGTGATGCGTATGTTGGGATTGCGGCGCGCGCCCTCGCCCAACGACGTATCCGACGCGCTGGCCATCGCGTTAGCGTACCTCAACGTCGGCGAACACGACGATCGTCTCGCTCCGATCCTGGCGCTCGCGCGCGCGCGGTAGACGCAATGTTTTCGCGGATCGCCGGAACGCTGCTGGAGCGAACCCCCGAAGGCGTCGTTCTGGAAGCGGGCGGCTTAGGGTACGAGATCGTCCTTCCGCCGTGCGTCGCCGAGAAGGTCGTCGCCAAACCCGGGGAGCGCGTGACGCTGGAGGTCTATTCTGTCTTGAGCATCGACAAGAACTCGGGACGCTACACCTATTACGGTTTCACTAACGCAGTCGAGCGCGCATTTTTTGAAGCGCTGCTCTCGGTCTCGTCGATCGGTCCGCGTTCGGCCGCGCGCGCGTTTTCGCAGTCGATGTCGCGGATCGCGTCGGCCATCGATCGCGGCGATCATGCGTTCCTCAAGTCGCTGCCCGGCATCGGACAACAGAAGGCGCGCGACATCGTGGCCAAGCTCCAAGGAAAGATCGCTCGCTTCCTCTTGATTCAGGAGCCGCATTCCGGCGCGCCCGCACCGATCCCGGACTTTGCGGGGGAGGCGCTGGCCGTCTTACTGCAGTTGGAGTATTCGCGCGCGCAGGCCGAGACCATGATTCGCACCACCCTGGAGACGTCGCCGGCGATTGCCGATGCCGAGTCGCTACTCGCGGAAATCTATCGTCAAAAGGCGAAGAAGAGCGGCGATGAGCGATAGCGCGCGCAAACGGCTGCTGGGACCGCAAGACGCCGATTCGCAAGCGTCCCTGGACAGTCGCATCCTGGATCCCGGCGACTCCCTCGAAGATGAAGTCTATGGCGCGTCGCTGCGGCCGCGCAGCTTCGACGAATACGTCGGCCAGCAACGCGTGGTCGAGAACCTACGCATTGCCATCGACGCGGCGCGCAAGCGCGGCGAACCGCTCGAGCACGTGCTGTTCTACGGACCACCCGGCTTAGGAAAGACGACGCTGGCCGCGCTGATCGCCCACGAGCTCGGCGCCGCGCTCCGCCCAACGAGCGGTCCGACCCTCGAGAAGCCCAAGGATCTCGTCGGCATCCTGACGTCGCTCGAAGAAGGCGACGTGCTGTTCATCGACGAGATCCATCGCTTGGGGCCCGTCGTCGAAGAATTTCTGTATCCGGCCATGGAAGATTTTCAAATCGACTTCGTGGTCGATCGCGGCGCATACGCCAAGACGATCAAACTGCCGCTCAAACGCTTCACCCTCGTCGGCGCGACCACCCGTGCGGGGATGCTCTCCGCGCCGTTGCGCGAGCGCTTCGGGATCATGCATCATCTCGACTACTACGAAGTGCCTGAGATCGAGCGCATCGTCACGCGCTCGGCCGGCGTACTCAACGTGCCGATCGACACGCCCGGCGCGCACACGATCGCCGCGCGTAGCCGCGGCACCCCGCGCATCGCCAACCGCCTGTTACGGCGGGTGCGCGATTATGCCGAAGTTCGCGCCGACGGCGCAATCGACGAGGCGATCGCCGACGCCGCACTCGCGCGCGAGGGCGTCGACGCCTTGGGCCTGGATCGCCTCGATCGCGCGTTCTTGCAGACGATCGTGACGCAATACGGCGGCGGTCCCGCAGGCATCGCAGCCATCGCCGCGACCCTCACCGAAGACGCCGAGACCCTCGAAGACGTCGTCGAACCCTACCTGCTCAAGGCCGGCTTCGTCGTGCGCACCGCGAGCGGACGCAAGGCAACGCCGCAGGCCTATCGCCACCTCAACATTCTACCCCCGCACGCGCAACAGGAGCGTTTGCTTTAGGAACGGACCATGACGATGTCGGAAAACTCGTGAGCGAGCAATTCCTGGGCAGTTGTGGGCACGATCTTTCGCTTGCGCTCGTCAATGCGCGTGAAGCGAAAGCCGAACGACGCCAATTCCTCCAGTTGTTCAAGTGGATTCGCACCTGACCCCGAAAAGAAACGCGGCGCAAATTCCATCATGCAGAATAATGGCTTCCCGCGGTTGGCAAAAAGCCTTTTGCCGCCTTGAATGATTGCCGATTCCGCGCCCTCCGCGTCGATTTTAACGAAATCGAATCCCTCTGGACGATCGTTGAGCATCGCATCTATCGTGGTTGCCTGAACCTCGATTTGCCTGCGCTCGCCGGATCGCAGTTGCGGAATCTGCTGAAGGCCCTCGACGAGGGTGCCGCCTCCGCGATGACGCTCTGCGGTATAGAATGACAGCGTTCCCGGACAATCGCTAACGGCACGCTCGTCGATCGAACCGATGTGCGTAAACCCGTTGACTTCGATGTTATCGCGCGCAATCTGAGCAAGCGCTGGATCGCATTCGAAAGCAAGAACAGAACCACGCGAACCCGTTCGATGGCACAAAAGCAACGTGAAGACGCCGACATTCGCGCCGATTTCGAGAATCTTCATCCCCGGTTTGATGAGGGACTTGATCGCCGCATCCGTATGTTCTTCGTACACCCCATCTAAGATGAGATGCGGCGCAATCGAGACATCGCGTGAGTCGACAAACATTTTATAGCGGTTTGCCGTGCGCAGTAATACACGATTCCCGCCAACGTATACCGGTGGTTGCTTCATGAGGATTCGGATTCGATGCCACCGAACCGTACCCCTTAAATGGATCGCGCGCAGTTCTTAGCGGCCGCCGGCGCTCCTCTGGTCACAGTGGCGATGGGGATGACCAGAGAGGGAGGTCGCGATGCGTCCTCGTCGGCACCGGTCGCGTCGCTGCGTGTCCTGCTCGGATCCGGGTCGGCCCGGCGGATCGACGCGAGTTCGTTCACCTACGGCGGCCGACGCTATCGTGGAACGTTTTCGCGTCTGGCCGACGGCAACGTGTTGAGCGTGGTGCCGCTTGAAGCATACTTGTACGGTGTCGTCGCCATGGAGATGTCTCCCTCGTGGCCGGCGGCGGCGCTGCAAATCCAGGCAATCTGCGCGCGCACCTACGTTCTCCAACGGAGCGATCCGCGTCGCAACTACGACGTTTCGACCTCGGAGGCCGATCAGGTCTACGGCGGCATGGATGTCGAATACCAAGCCGCGACCGACGCGGTCGACGCGACCGTCGGGCAGATATTGCAGTACGGCGGAAACTTCGCGCAGGTCGCCTACTCGTCGTGCTGCGGCGGTCACACCGAAGCGTCGGCTGACGCGTGGGGCGGCGCGCCGTTGGCCTACTTGGAAGGCGTCGTTTGCCCGTGGTGCGCGGGCGCACCCGAGTTCGCCTGGACCTCAACGCTCGACCAGGGCGCCCTTATGCAGGCGGTCCCCGGGAACGTGTCGCCGCTTGCTATGATCCGCGACCTTCGGCCCGGACCGACCGACCGCAGTGGCCGGTTGCGCTCGATCACGCTGGTTGGCCTCAACGGCTCGGCAAACCTGAAAGCCCGCGATTTTCGGCGAGCGATGGGCGCGCGCGTCGTCCGCTCGTTACTCATCAAGCGTATTGCTGCCGCGGACAAGGTGCCGGGCTCATTCGTCATCGAAGGCGCCGGGCTGGGCCACGGCGTCGGACTGTGCCAATGGGGCGCGAACTTCATGGCGGCAGCGGGCCGCTCGCCCGCCGACATCGCAGCTTTTTATTTCCCGGGTACGCAGATAGGCAGTGACTGACCGCATGGATCCGCAGGCTGGCGCGCAAAACGGCGCCGAAGCGCTAGATAACCGCTACGGCCTGCGCTTGCGCAAGTTCATCGACATCGTCGTCGAAGATCCGCTCTCGGCGATGCTTTTTCGCGGAGCGATCGCCGATTTGTCGCCGACCGGCATGCGCGTGGTCATCGATCAATATCTCCCCAAAGGCACCAAATATACATTTACGATGAAACGCAATCCGGGCTTGACCTTTCGCGGCGAAATTCGCTGGATTCGCAGTCTCGAAGGCGAGACGTTTCAAGCCGGCGTCCTGTTCGTCGGCGTCAATGAAGAGGACCGCAAACGGCTGATCGACTTTCTGACCATCGAGCGCCAACGGCTGACCAACTGCTGACGGCCGCCTACCGTTTCGAGTTACCGCCGCATTTGATCGCACAGCATCCCGCCCAACGGCGCGATGCCAGCCGCCTGATGGTTCTGCGCGGCGGCGCTATTGATCATCGGCATTTCTCCGACCTCCCGCACCTGCTGCGGGCGGGCGATTTGCTCGTGCTCAACCAAACGCGCGTCATCCCGGCGCGCTTAAAGGGGAGGCGCCCGACCGGCGGCCGCGCCGAGGTGCTCCTGCTCCGCCCAGCCGATCGCCCGCGGTACGATCCGATGTCGACGCATTGGTTTGCTTTGGTGAAACCTGGGCGTCAATTGCGCGTTGGCGCCAGCATTCTGTTCGACGATTTGGCCGAAGCGACGGTCACCGGCGTCGATAAAGACGGAGTGCGCGAACTGGCATTTGTCTTGCGCGTGCCGTTTGACGAACTGCTCGAACGCTGCGGCCGTATGCCGTTACCGCCCTACATTCACAACGACGACGACGAACTGCAAGAGCGCTATCAGACGGTTTTTGCAACGACGCCGGGCAGCGTGGCCGCGCCCACGGCATCGCTGCACTTCACGACCGAACTGCTCGATCGACTCGAACGCGGAGGGGTCGAACTCGCAAAGATCGTGCTAGACGTCGGGCTAGGAACGTTCCGTCCGATCCAGAGCGAGAGGCTGGACGGCCACAAGATGCACGCAGAGTCCTACTCGATCCCTGAGGAAACGGTGGCCGCGATCGAGCGGGCCAAGCGCGAGGGCCGGCGCGTGATTGCCGCGGGTACGACGACGGTGCGCGCGCTCGAGGGCAGCGTCGCGGCCAACGGCCGGCTGGTCGCCGGGAACGCCAGCACGGAGATATTCATCCGACCGGGATTTTCATTTGCGATCGTCGACGCGCTGATCACGAATTTTCATCTGCCCGAATCGACCCTGCTGGTCTTGGTCAGCGCCTTTGCCGCGCGCGAACGAATACTCGAAAGCTACCGTCAGGCCATCGCGCGAGAATATCGCTTTTTCTCGTTCGGGGATGCGATGCTGATCGAGCCGTATAAAGGAGACCTGCATGCGTAGCGTTGTTTTCGATGCGTTCGGCGAGCCCGAGGTCTTGCACGTCGCGCAGATTCCAACGCCGCAACCGGCCGACGGGGAAATTCTCATCGCGGTGGAGGCTGCAGGCATCTCGCGTGCCGATGCATTGCAGCGGCGTGGGATGTATCCACCACCGCCAGGCACGACGGATCGTTTAGGTTTGGAAGTGGCGGGGAGCGTCGCGGCGCTGGGCAACGGCGTCACGGAATGGATCGTCGGCGATCGCATCTGCGCGCTGGTCGCGGGCGGCGGGTGCGCAGAGTATGCAGTCGCGCCGCAGGGTCACGCCTTGCCGATCCCCGACGGGTGGACGGCCACACAAGCCGCCTCGTTGCCGGAGAATATGTTCACGGTCTACGACAACGTCTTTACGCGCGGCGGCCTTCATGCCGGCGAGCTCCTGCTCGTTCATGGGGGCACCAGCGGGATCGGGACGACCGCGATCGGGTTGGCCACGGCCCTGGGCGCGCGGGTCTTTGCAACCGCTGGGAGCCCGAGGAAGTGCGACGCTTGCGTGCGGCTAGGGGCCGAGGCCGCGATCGATTACAAGGCCTTGGACTTCGTCGCCGAGGTCGCTCGTCTCACCGGCGGTGCGGGCGTCAACGTGGTTCTCGACCCCGTCGGCGGCGACTATCTGCCGCGCGACGTCGAATGCCTAGCTCCCGATGGACGCGTGGTTTGCATTTCGACCATGCGGGGAACACGATGTGAGATCGACCTGGGAAAGATGATCGCACGCCGTGCGAGCATCCTGACCTCGAGTTTGCGTCCGCGCAGCACCGAGCAGAAGTCCGCGATCGCACGAGCGCTTCGCGAACGTGTCTGGCCGTTGTTGGCCGCAAAGGCGAAGGTCGTTCCGGTGATCGACAGCGTTTTTACCTTTGACCAGGCGGCGCAGGCGCACCGCCATCTGGAATCCAGCGAACACGTCGGCAAGATCGTCTTGACGCCGTAGCGAACCGCTTGTTTACACCAACGACCAAAAACGAGGATACGTAGAGCGTTATGAACACGTACACGCCCAAGAAGTGGGATCTAGCCGGACTCAAGGGCATCTCCGACGCAACGCTTGAGATGCACTTCGGACTGTATGAAGGCTACGTCAAGAACACCAACTTGCTCATCGAAAAGACGCAAGAGTTGCGTCTTAAGGGCGAAGCCGCCGGTTCCAATCCGGTGTATGCCGAGCTGACGCGCCGCATGGGCTGGGAGTTCAACGGCATGCGGTTGCACGAACTCTATTTCGACAACATGACCAAAGCGCCCAAAGACCTCACCGGCGGAAAGCTCTATAATCTGCTCGGCCAGAGTTACGGCGATTTCGAAACCTGGAAGAAAGACTTTTTCGCCGTCGGCGGCATGCGCGGCGTGGGTTGGGCGATCGCCTTTTACGATCCGCAAGCCAAGCAGATCAGCAACCACTGGATCGAACTGCATCAGGATGGCAACCTCGCGTCGTTCGTTCCGATCGTCGTGATGGATTGCTGGGAGCACGCATTCATCAAGGACTACAGGCCGTCCGAGCGCGGCAAGTACATCGAAGCGTTTTATTCCAACCTCAACTGGGGCGCTTGCGAATCGCGTCTAGCCTAAGCGTTTGGGTTACGAACGCAGATAGTCGGCGGGCGGTTCTGCCGGGGTGACGATCAGGGTCGTCGGGTTGGTATAGAAGACCAGGCCGGGCGCCGCGGCCGGCCGCTTTCGAACGAACTTGCGCGCGGTGTAATCGACGGCAACGTGCGGGCTGGCTTTGGCTTTGGAGTGAAACGCCGCCAGAGCTGCGGCCACGCCGAGATCCGCGTCGGGCGGGCGTTGTTTGTCGTCGCGCGCAAGGATTGCGTGCGCGCCGGGCTGACCTTGGACGTGAAACCAGAGATCGTCGGGGCGCGCGATGCGAAACGTGATATCGGCGTTCTCTTGCGGCGTCCGCCCGACGATAATGCGCGATCCCGACGGGGATCGCCATTGTAACGGCGCGCGGCGCTTTTGCTTCTTAGATTTCTTTACAACCGCTGTCGGGCGCGCGCGCAAGAGCGTCGCGCTCGCGTCGGCAATCTCATCGAGATCGCCGGGTGCGGCGCGCTGCGCCTCCCACTGCAACGTCGCGACTGACTCCAGCAGGTCGGCCAGATGGGCTTCGCGTTGGTCCAGATGCGGCAGCGACGCCCCAAGTTTCTTATACGCGGCGAACAAGTCGACGGCGCGTTGCTTTTGCTCGTCGCGGTCCTGGCCGGTCGCCTCGTGCAGGGTCGCATAGATCGCTTCGCCCTCATCGCGCAAACGCTCGCGATCGGCCGCCCGGGCGCGCTTGACGGCAATCGACGCAAGTTCCCCGCGCGCCTTGCGCTCGGCAGCGCCCAGTGGCTTGAGCACCCCCGCACGCCGTCGTTGCACGGTTTGGTTGGCAGCGCCGCCGATCTGGACCGCCGCCATCTCGCCAAAGATGGCCAGCAACGAGGCTTCGCGCGAGCAGGCGTACTCGGCATAACGCGAGAGCGAGACGACGTGCGCCTGCGCGAGAACTCCGTCGCGCCGATAGACGAACAGCGGGTCGAGCGTCGGATTCTCACCGCCGTAGCGTTCGACAATCTCCTCGGCCAACTCGGGAGAATACGATTCGGCAATCAGGCGCGGAACCAAACTTCGGCCTTCGATCGACGGCGGCTGGTAGCGCGCGCCGACTTCGACGCTGCGCGTACCGTTCTCGGCCAATGAGAACTCGCGCATCGCGTGAACGACGCGGTCGTCTTTGACGAGGATGACGTTGCCGAAGCGCGGCACCAGTTCGAGCACCAGTCCGGCGCCGCCGGCTACGCCGAAGCGCGAGCGCGTCGCAAAATCGAGCCGCACCAGCCGGTCGCCGCGGCGCGCGCGGGCGCCGGCCAGGGTCATGCCACGCAACACCGAGCCGATCGCCCGCACGAAGCCCGGATCGACGGCAATCGGCAATTCGATCTCGGGTTCGAGTTCCACGAGCGGAGTGGGGGCAGAGACGTCCAGACACAGCGTCCGCGTGACCCCGCGGGACCACAAGGCGATGGCCAGGCGACCGTCGGGCAGTTTGGCGACGTCCCGAATCCGAGCACACCGGAGTTCCCGCTCGATTTCCATCGCCGCGCGCCGGATGAGGAGCCAGTCGGTCAACATGGAAACGAGGTCACCATGAACCGTCTTCCGAGCGTTCGCATTGCCGCCGTCGCGTTCGCGTGTTTGAGTTTGGCTGCCTGCGGATCGTACGTCGCCCATCCGTCCGGCTGGACGTCAACCGGGACGTCATCGTGGTCCAAAGGCGGCCAGACCTATTCGCAAACCTCCAGCGCGTTCGCCGGCTCGATCACCGACCTGGCCTCTCAGGAACGAGTCGACCTCATCTTGGGTAACAAGGGCGCCACGTACGACCGGACCGACCCGTATCCCGATTGCCCGGGGTTGGGCGGCCTGATGAGATTTTTACAGAAGACGGCCAAACCGCCGGTAGCAATTCTGGCGGCCTTTGTGGTAGGCAATTCGACCGCTACGGTCATCACCTACATGCGACCGGTGAGCCAGGCTCCCGCCCC
>DATKGB010000163.1:0-5135 GCA_035544315.1 Verrucomicrobiia bacterium | reverse complement strand
TCCTCCCGGCGGCCTGCAGCCCGCCTGGGGGTTCGAGTGGCCAGCCCGCCAACGTGGTGCGGTTCAACTTGGCGGCCGACCCGAGCACGCTCAACCCGCTCTTTTTGCACCAGGACGCGGCGTCGGTCGAACAGCAGGTCGCGCGCCTGGCCTTCGAACCGTTCATCGATCTGGACCCCAAGGGCAAGCCCGTCCCCGCCCTGCTTGCCCAGATTCCGACCGTCGCCAATGGCGGGGTCTCAACCGACGGACGCACGATCGTCTACCGCTTGCGCAAGGGCGTGCGCTGGAACGACGGGGTGCCGGTCAGCAGTGCCGACGTGCTGTTTACGCTTCACGCGATTCTGGACCCCAACAATCCGGTCCGCTCGCACGAAGGCTACGACCTGATCGATCGCGCGACTGCGCCCGATGCGCACACCGTCGTGTTTCACCTGCGTCGCGCGTGGGCGCCGGCGGTGATGACCTATTTTTCGTACGGCTTTTCGCCGCAGTTCGTTTTGCCGGCGCACGTGTTGCGCGCGCAAGCGCCGCTCGCGCAGGCGCCCTTCAATGCCGCGCCGAGCGTCGGCGACGGACCGTTCACCTTCGTTTCTTGGCATCGCGGCGAAGCGCTGAGCTATATGGCCAACCCACTCTACTGGCGCGGCAAAGCGGCGGTCGTTCGACTCGACATCCGGATCGTTCCCAATCCTCAAACCAACTTGGTGATGTTACGTTCAGGCGCGCTGGATTGGAATTTGATCGCGCCATCGCAGAAGACCCAACTCGCGGGTTCGGGCGACGTGGCGTTCGTCAGCGTACCGACGTCGGTGGTCGCGGGCTTGGTCATCAACACCGCGCACGTACCGTATGACGACGTGCGCGTCCGCCGCGCGATTGCGATGTCGATCGATCGGGCGACGATTTCGCAAAAGATCACGCTGGGTGCCTATCCCATCACCGACATGCTGCAGCCGCAGTTTTCATGGGCGTTCGATCCGCGCGTCAAGGAGCCGGGCTTCGATCCGGCCGGTGCGGATCGATTGCTCGACGCCGCCGGCTGGCTGCGCGGCCCCGACGGGATACGCCGCAAAAGCGGCCAGCCGTTGGAGTTGACCTACGTGCAGTTTCCCGAAACGGTCACCGGCGTCCGCACCGCGACGCTGGCGCAAGCCGAATTGCGCGCGCGCGGCTTCGATGCGAACATCAAGTCGGTCAGCAACGCACAACTGTTCCTTCCTCGCGTCGGAACGCTCGCGAGCGGCGGCTTCGACGTAGCCTACGTTCCGTTCACGATGGGCGCCGACCCCGACGACTCCTCGATCCTTGGTTGCAAGGGCGCCTCCAACTATGCGCGCTGGTGCGACGCGCAAGTCGACGCGCTCGAGCGGCGCGCATTGTCTGCGCCGACGCAGGGCGCGCGCAAATCGCTCTACGGCCGGATCGCGCGCATCGTCGCGCGCGACGTGCCGATCCTCTACCTCTTTGACGCATCGTACGTCTACGCGTATCGAACGCGCCTGCGCGGATTCTCGCCCAACGCCTTTTTGCCGACCTGGAACGCCGCCGATTGGCGGCTGGAAGGAGCGCCATGACGATCGCCGCCGCCATCACGTGGATCCTCAGCAATACCGGTGTCATCTTGTTCGTCGTCGCGCTGATCGTGACGATCGTCAAAGTCCGACGCGCTCACTTCGCACGCCGGGTCGTGACGACATCCTATGTGCTGTGGGGCGAGATGCTGTTTTACGTACTGGGAATCGGCTCCATCTACGCCGGTTTGATGCATGCTTATGCGCAGTGGATCGTGGCGCCGTCGATCGGCTGGGTACCCAGCCCGTTTGAATACGAACTCGGCTGGGCGGAAGTCGCGTTGGGGATCGTCGCGCTGATGTCGCTGTGGCGCGGTTATGAGTTCCGCCTGGCGACGACGATCGTCGCGTTCGTTTTCGGCTGGTCGGTTGCGGCTCAACACCTGCACGAGATGATCTACGCGCACAACTACGCACCCGGCAACGCCGGCATCATCCTCTGGTTCGGCGACATCGCATTCCCACTATTCGTCGTAATGCTCGCCTGGCTCTCACGCGAAGCCCACGAACGCACCGAACGAACGTATTAACACAGCGGCTCACCACGACACTGGCGCGGCTCGGCCTACGTCGTAACGATTGCGTCGGCTTCGATTTCTACCAAACACTCTGGTGAGATCAAACCCGAAACTTCGACCATCGTTGAGGCTGGTTTGATCTTGCCGAAAACTTCGGCGTGGGCGCGGCCGATCGCTTCCCCCTTGCGAGATGTCGGTGACGAAGATGCGCGTGCGGATCACGTCCTCGAGCGACGCGCCGGCATCGGCCAACGCTCTAGCGATGATCTGAAACGCGTTGCGCGTTTGTTCGTAGGCATCGGCACCGGGCGCGGTCGTTCCGCTCACGGCGATCGTATTACCCACCCGCACGGCGCGCGAATAACCGACGGCCTCTTCCCATGGCGTGCCGGTTGAAACGCGCGAGCGAGGCACGGTGACTACAACGCTTTGACGGCGGCGGTGAGACCTTCGACCGAGGATTTGGCGTCGCCGAACAGCATCGAACAGTTGTCCATCTCGTAAAGCGGGTTCTCGATGCCCGCAAAGCCCGATCGCATCGAGCGTTTGAGCACGATCACGTTGCGTGCTTTGTCGACGTCGAGAATCGGCATGCCGTAGATCGGTGACGACGTGACGTTGCGCGCGGCCGGATTGGTCACGTCGTTGGCGCCGATAACCAGCGCAACGTCGGTGGTCGGAAACTCGGGATTGACGTCCTCCATATCGAGCAGCGCAGGATACGGAACGTTGGCCTCGGCGAGCAAAACGTTCATGTGCCCGGGCATACGCCCCGCAACCGGATGAATTGCGTACTTGACGGTCACGCCGCGCTTTTCGAGTTGGTCGGCCAACGCTTTGACGCTGTGCTGCGCTTGGGCGACGGCCATACCGTAACCGGGCACGATGATCACCTTCTGGGCGTATGCCAGCATCACCGCGACGTCGTCGGCCGAGGCGCTGCGAACGTTCTGCGGTCCGCCCGAACCGCCGGCTGCGGGCTCGCTGCCGCCTTGGGAACCGAACGCGCCGAACAACACATTGGTAAGCGAGCGATTCATCGCCTTACCCATCAGCACGGTGAGCAGCGTGCCGCTCGCGCCGACGAGCGCTCCACAGATAATGAGCAGCGTCGAATTAATCTCGAAGCCGGCGATCGCGACGGCTAAGCCGGTGAACGAATTGAGCAGCGAGATGACCACCGGCATATCGGCGCCGCCGATCGGCAGCACGAACAAGACGCCCAGTGCGAGCGCAACGACGAGCAATACCAAGAAATCCCAAGGCGCCGCGTGACCGCCGGTCGCGACGAACCACGCGCCTAGCCCGACGACCGCTAGCGCGATCGCACCGTTGACGATCTGCTGGCCCGGGTAGGTGATCGGCCTGCCGGTCATCAGTTCTTGCAGCTTGAGAAATGCGACGATCGAACCGGCGAACGAGACCGAACCGATGATCGCGGAAAGAACGAGCGAAACGCTGATCACGTCGTTGAGATATGTGCCGCCCGCGGTCTGTACGTAGTACTCGACCACGGCGATCAACGCCGCTGCGCCGCCGCCCGCGCCGTTATACAGCGCGACCATCTGCGGCATCGCGGTCATCTTGACGCGCAGCGCCGCAAACACGCCGATCGATCCGCCGACGATGACGCCCAGGGCGATTGCCCACCACGCGCCGCCGAAGATCTGCCATCCGGCCGCGACCAGCGCGATCGCCATGCCGGCCATCGCAAGACGATTTCCAAAGCGCGCCGTCGCCGGCGTGTTGAGAAAGTGCAAGCCTAAGATAAATAACGCGATCGCAAAGAGATCGACGATGCCGCCCGCTACCGCTGGGGTCATTTGGAATCCTTGCGACGGAACATCTGCAGCATGCGTTCGGTGACCGCGAAGCCGCCGAAGACGTTGATCGCGCCCAGCGTGACCGCCGCGGTCGCCGCGACCGTGAGCCACGGGCCGTTGACCCCGGCTGCGAACAGCGATGAAATCGCGACCATCGCGCCGATGAGGACGATGCCGTGAATCGCGTTGGTCGCCGACATCAACGGCGTGTGCAGCGTGGTTGGGACTTTCGAGATCACCTCGAAGCCGACGAAGACCGCTAACACCAAGACGGTGAGCAGGCCGAGGAAGAGGCTGATGTCGGTCACGCGGGTCCTCCCAACAGTACTTTGCCGTCGCGCGCGATGCAGGCGCCGCGCACGATTTCGTCGTCGAAATCCGGCGCGAACGCGCCCTCTCGAATCATCGGCGAGAGCAACGCATAGACGTTGCGCGAATAGAGTTGACTGGCATGCTGCGGCATCGTCGACGGCAGATTGGTTTGACCGACGATCGAGACGCCGTTAGGTGAAACGATCGTCTGACCGGGCTGGGTCAACGCACAGTTGCCGCCGGCTTCGGCCGCTAAATCGACGACCACCGAACCCGGCGCCATCGCCGCGACCGCGTCGGCCGAGACCAACTGGGGCGCGCGCTTCCCGGGAACCAGCGCGGTCGTGATCACCACGTCGTTGCGGCCGATTTGCTCGACCATGAACGTGCGTTGCGCTTGGCTTTGCTCTGGCGTCAACTCTTTGGCGTAACCGCCGCTGCCTTCGGCATCGCCGACGTCGAACTCCAAAAACGTTGCGCCCAGCGACTGGACTTGTTCTTTGGCGGCGGCGCGAACGTCGTAACCGCTGACGACCGCGCCCAAACGGCGCGCCGTCGCGATCGCTTGCAAACCGGCCACGCCCGCGCCGATGACCAAGACCTTCGCCGGCGGAATCGTTCCGGCCGCGGTCGTCAGCATCGGAAAGAATTTGGGCAGCAGCGAGGCGGCGATCAGCACGGCTTTGTAGCCGGCGATGTTGTTCTGCGAGGAAAGTGCGTCCATCGATTGCGCGCGCGAAATGCGCGGGATCGTTTCCATTGCAAATGCGGTCGCGCCGCGCGCTGCCAAGCGTTGCACGTAGTCGGGGTCGCCCAACGGCGCCAAGAAGCCGACGACGGCCGCGCCCGCGCGCATGGCGCCCAGCACCGCGTCGCTCGGACGCCCGACGCCGACGATCACGTCGGCG
>DATKGB010000162.1:0-5148 GCA_035544315.1 Verrucomicrobiia bacterium | reverse complement strand
GGGGGGACGTGCGTGCGGGGCACGTTGAGGCCGAGCTCTACGGCTCGGGTTGGGATGGCGCCAAACCGCATCCGCTGTATAGCGGCGCCAAGAGTTTTTGGGGCGTCGCCGCGGTCGCCGCGCAGAACGACGGCCTTGTCGAGCTCGACGAAACCGTCGGCGCGACGTTCCCCGCGTGGCATGAGGATCCGTCGCGCCGCCACGTCACCTTGCGCATGCTCTTGCAGATGACTGCGGGGGTTGGGTTTGGTGGGTTGGGTAATGCAGTGCCGACGTACGACGCCGCGCTACAGACCGTGCTCAAGCGCGAACCGCTTACCGCGTTCACCTATAGCGGGATTCCGCTGCAAATTTTCGGCGCGGTCTTCGCGCGGAAGTTGGCGGCGTCTGGACGTACGCCGCATGAGTATTTACGGGAACGCATTTTGGACCCGATTGGGATGATCATTGGGTCTTGGCGGGAGCTAGCCGATGGGACGAACCCGCTGCCGACTGGGGCGCTCGTCGCGGCGCGGGAGTGGCTGAAGTATGGCGCATTGATTGCCGGCGGCGGCATGTTTCATGGCAAGCGGATCATTCCGGCGGACGCGTTAGCGGAGTGTTTTCTACCGACGGCGGTTGCAACGCGCTATGGATTGGGATGGTGGTTGGGTGGTCCTAAGGGCTCGCCGCCGGATATTGCGTACGCCAGCGGGGCGGCAGGCCAAGCGCTGTACGTGATCCCATCGCGCAATCTCGTGGTCGTGCATTTTTCGAAAAGCACGTCATGGGATCACAGTGCATTTCTGCGACGGCTCCTGCCATGCTGAGCCCTCTGTCATGCTGAGCGTACCAACCGAGGGGAGCTCAGTCGAACCAGCGGCACAGTCGAAGCGGTAGTTGTTCTCCGCCGTCATGCGGCCACCGCGCCGGCGGTTTTGACCGCGGCAGCAAACGCGGATTCGCCGCGCGTCAGTTCGTGGTAGAGCGCGACGATCGACGTCTTGCTCGTCACTGCCAGGCGCCACCATGCCAATGCCGACGCGTCGCCCGTTTTGGCGCCGAAAGTCGGCGCCAGCGCGTCGAGATATGGGCGGATCGCTTGCGCGGCATAGACGGTTAACGGCCAATCGTGATCGCTCAGGAAGTTGACGAAGCACTCCATCGGCGGGAGCGCCGCCAAACGATACGTGCCGTCGGCGTTTTTGCTCAGCAAGCCGAATGCGACGGGATCGACGCCTGCGAGCATTGCGGCTGCGGCGCACCAGGTTGCGACTTTTTTCTCATCTCCAAGCGACGGCGCGGCGTGCGCGGAGAGCAAGGTCGTCACGAAACGTGCATCGTGACCGCGCACGATCGCTTCGGCACCCGAGAGAACGTGATGGCCGCCGGTGTCGCCGATGTTGAGTTCTTTGGTGAACGTGCCGTCGAAGTTGTACTGAAATACGACGGTTTTCATCACGTCGTGGTAGAGCGCCGCCAACGTGACGAGATCGTGGTCGACTTCTTTGCGTTTGGAAAAATAGATGCCGTCGTAGGTGTGCGCGGCCGCGGCGGCCATGCGGCCGTTGAACAATTCGTGGACGACCAAGCCACCGGGATAGGCGTGGTGTGAATCGTCGGCCGAACCAGGAGTCGACCAAAACGGTTGCACGATGCCGGCGCGGTCGGTGCCGCGCGGAAAGATGCCTTCGACGGGCGCGTTGGGCGGCACGAATCCGGCGGCCGCCATTTTGTCGCGCATCGCGATTCGGGAGGCTTGAGTTGGATATTTGCGCGCGTATCGCGGTGAGGGATCGTCGAGCAGCCCGTTCGCGTCGCTCTTGAGCCACGAGTCGCTTATCGAATTGGCCATCGCGCGAATGCCTGAAAACTGCGCGCGCACGAAGGGTGAATCGTGCGCGAGCTGCGCGGCGCGAAGATTCGCTGGGGAGAGGCCCGTCGGAATCGGTGGTAATGGCGTGTCGCCGAGCAACCCTTGGGTTGCCGCCAGCGCACGAGCCGGCTCGGCGAACAACGGCAGCGCCGCGATTGCAGTCATTCCGAAAAAGGCGGAGCGAGAGAGAGCGCCCGCCCGCGAGTCGCTAACACACATATCCAACGCTTTCGCCCCGCATCATGCCGAGCCTGCGATGTCACGGTCGCCGCATGGCGCGATGGGCTATGGTGACACGGTTTGCGCTTCTGCTATTGGTTTTTGGCTGGCGGCTTGTAGGGCTTTGGATAGCGGGGCGAGCGTGGCGTTGACGTAGGCGTTGTATCGAGCGATCGCGGCGTTGTATTCTTTGTCGTAACGGCCGGCGTATTCGAGCGTTTGTGCCGTTGGTGGGGAGCCGCCGTAGCCGCCGGGGATATCTTCGCGTAGTTGTCCCGGGCGTTGGATCGAATCTTCGTCGTTGTGATAGTCGGCGGTGAATGCCGAGAACAACGCGTCGTGTTGAGCGATCGCCGCGTTGATTTGCGCGAGCAAGGTCGCGTCGCTCGCGTTGGCCATTTGTGCGGCAGCCAACGACGCTTTCTGTGCGTCGAGATGGTTGAGTAAGGTGTTGATCTGGCCGCTGACGTGCAAGTACCTGCTCGCAAACCCGTGGGCCGCGGCGAAGTCGGCTTGCGTGTATGGCGTGCGCGGATCCGGTTTGACCGCGAACGATTGCGTGTAGGTGCGACCGCCCAGCGTGATGCGCGCGGCGTAGGTTCCGGGAACCACCGCGACGCCCACTTGTGGGCCGCGATATTGCGGACGGGCCGCGCCCATCCATTGGGGCACGCCATCGGTGCGGAAATCCCATACGACGCGGTTGATGCCGGCTTCGTTGGGAACGCCCGGACCGGCCGCCCCGCGGAAGGTGGTCTCGCTTTCATCCGGGACGACTGCGCCCTCGCGCTGGATTGGCTGCGGCTTGATGTGACGGATGACGTGACCGCGGGCATCGAGGATCTCGACACCCGGCCCCGCGGCCTGCGCGGCGGTTTGGTAGAAGTCCAGAATCGCACCGTTGGGCGGATTCGTTCCGCTAAAGCGCGTGTACAGTCCCTCGTCGTTGTCGTGGTTCATGTATTCATACGCGGTGCGAACCGGGAACAGCATGGCGCCTTGCGCGCGCGCCTGCGGCAGGTTCTGCAGCGACGTGAGATCGTCGAGAATCCACAGATCGCGCCCGTGCGTCGCGATGACTAAATCGTCGAACTCGGGTTGGATGCGAATGTCGCGGACGGAAACCGTCGGCAAGTTCAACTGGAACGATGCCCACGATGCGCCGGCGTCGTGCGAGATCCAGATGCCTTGTTCGGTTCCGGCAAACACTAGGTTCTTGTTGTGAATGTCGGGGCGCACCGTCCGAACGTATTGATCGGCGGGAAGACCGTTGACGATCTTGCTCCAACTCTTGCCGTAGTCGTGCGTCACGAATAGGTACGGCGCGTAGTCGCCCGAGCGATGCCGATCGACGATCGCGTAGGCGGTCGCGGCGTCGAACGGCGACGGCGCGACCGTCTCGACGCGACCGTACGGGTCGACGTCTTTGGGCTCGACGCGGCTCCAGTGTTTGCCGTCGTCGGTGGTCACTTGCACCAATCCGTCGTCGGTTCCGACCCAAATCTCGTTGGCGCGCACCGGCGAGCCCTCGACGTCTAGAATCGTGTCCGAGAATTCGGCGCTCGATACGTCGATCGCCAGCGGACCGCCCGCCGGCTGTTGATGCGATTTGTCGTTGAGCGTCAGGTCGGGACTGATCGGTTTCCAATGCGCCCCGCGATCGCTGGATTGGAACAGCGCGCTGCCGCCCACCCACGAAAGATGCGGGTTCCACGGCGCAAAGCCGATCGGAGAATCCCAATTAAATCGATACTTGCGATTGTAGAGCGCGAAATCGTTGCGCGTAAAATCGCCGTACGGCGAGACCGAACTACCCGACATCAACTTCTTGTTGTAATCCGAGACGCGCGCGGTTTGGAGGTCGGTCAGGATATGGTTGGGATCGCTGGGGTCGGGAATGGCCCACATGCCATCGCCGCCGATCACGCGCAGCCAATCTTCGTCCTTGATGCCGGCGCTGTCGCGCGAATTGGATGGGCCGCAGAAGCCGTTGTTGTCTTGCAGCGGCGCGCAGACCCAATACGGGTTCTCGCCGACCGACACGCCGACGTGATAGATTTCGCCGATCGGAATGTTGCGCGAGAACGACCAGTTTTTGCCGCCGTCGAGCGAGAGCGCGTAGCCACCGTCTTCGCCGGTCATCATGCGCTTGGGATCGTTGGGCGCGATCCACATCGCGTGGTAGTCGACATGGACCGCGTGGGCGGTCTCCTTGAAATGTTTCCCACCATCCTTACTTTCGGCCAACATTTCGGAAACCGCGTAGACGTGATTCTCGTCTTTGGGATCGACGTTGAGATGCGTGAAGTAGAACGGACGCTGATCGACCAACGTATCGTCGCTGGTCATCGTCCAGGTGCCCCCGCCGTCGTCGGAACGCCATAGGATGCCGCCGTGCGCCTCGATAATCGCATAGATGCGCTTGGAATCGCTCGGTGCGATCGCGACGGCGATGCGGCCGGTGTCGCCGCTGGGCAAACCGTTGCCGCTCAAGCGCACCCAGGTCTTGCCGCCGTCGGTCGATTTCCAAATGCCGTCGTCGGCACCGCCGGAATGAAACGTCCACGGCTCGCGACGGAACTGCCACATGCCCGCGTAGATCACGTCGGGGTGGTTGGGATCCATCGCCAACTCCGATGCGCCGGTCGCGGGGCCCACGTAGAGCGTTTGGTTCCAGGTTTTGCCGCCGTCGTTGGTGACGAAGACGCCGCCGTTGGGCGAGTCTTTGAAAACGTCGCCCATTCCGCCCACGATCACGTGGTTGGAGTTGCGCGGATCGATCAAGATGCGCGAGATGTGTCGGGTCGTGGTCAAGCCTAAATCGGTCCAGGTCTTGCCGCCGTCGGTGGTTTTGTAAATGCCGTTGCCGTAGGAGACGTCGTTGCGCGGATTAGCTTCCCCGGTACCGACCCAGACGGTATTCTCGTCGTTGGGGTCGATCGTCACCGCACCGATCGCGGCGACCGCTTGTTTTTCAAAGACCGCCGTCCACGTTGCGCCGCCGTTGTCGCTCTTCCAAACGCCGCCGCCCGCCGAGCCGATGTAATACAAGTTGGCATCGGTCGCCGTCCCCG